>JBEAQQ010000148.1:0-17699 GCA_041163785.1 Pseudomonadota bacterium | reverse complement strand
CCGCACTCGGCTTTTTTGGCAAGATCGATATTTTGGTAAACAACGGGGGTGTCAGCATGCGCGGTCTCGCCATGGACCTTACGCTCGAGCTCGATCGTCGCATTTTCGAAATTGACTTTTTTGGTACCGTGGCGCTGACCAAGGCAGTGTTACCCGCCATGGTTGAGAGCCACAGCGGCTATATCGTCAACGTCTGTAGCGTGGCCGGTAAAGTCGCACCGCCATTCCGCTCTACCTATGCCGCGGCAAAACACGCCCTGATCGGCTACATGGATGCCCTGCGTTGCGAAGTGAACCAATACGGCATTTCCGTCACCAATATTTGCCCTGGCTTTATCAATACCCCGTCGTCTAAAAATGCTATCGCGGCAGACGGTAAGCCGTTTGGTAAGACCGACGACGATATTGCTGGTGGTATTCCTGTGCAACAGTGTGTGGCAACTATTATCACAGCGATGGAAAGTAAAAAGCGTGAAGTCATTATTGCCAAGGGTATTGCGCTGGTGAGCTACCATTTGCGTCGCCTGTTCCCCAATACCTTCCTCAAACTGTTCCAGCGCGAGGCCGATCGCCGCATTCGCACGTTTGAGCGCTAGTATCACAGCGTCGCTTTTCTTATTCGAACACAACCTACGCCGCATTACAGCGGCGTTGCCATAATCTGCATAGCCAGCGGCAGCCTAGACGTTTACAATGCACTAAATGCCGCGGCCTTTCGCCGTGAAGAAAGACAGTGAACGAGAATTATGGCAGAGCAAAAAACCACCCATTTTGGCTACAAAACCGTCAATGCCGATGACAAAGTTGGCATGGTCGCCGGTGTATTTCACTCCGTCGCCGCCAAATACGACATCATGAACGACCTCATGTCGGCGGGCATCCACCGCGTCTGGAAACGTTTTACCATTGAGGTATCCGGCGTGCGCAAGGACAATGTTGTACTCGACCTCGCCGGTGGCACGGGTGATTTGACCGCTAAATTCTCTCGCCTTGTGGGCCCCGAAGGCAAGGTGGTACTCGCCGATATCAACGACTCCATGATTGCCGTGGGTCGCGACAAACTGACCGACATTGGCGTGGTCGGCAACGTCGAGTACGTGCAGGCTAATGCCGAGTGTCTGCCCTTTGAGGATGCCACTTTCGACGTGGTGACCATTGCCTTTGGTCTGCGCAATGTCACCGACAAAGACGCCGCCTTGCGTTCAATTTTGCGCGTGCTAAAGCCCGGCGGTCGTCTGTTGGTGTTGGAGTTTTCACACCCCGGCAACCCGCTCCTACAAAAAGCTTACGACACCTACTCGTTTTCAATTCTGCCCAAGCTTGGCCAACTCGTTGCCGGCGATGCCGAGAGCTACCAATATCTCGCGGAAAGTATTCGCATGCACCCTGACCAAGAGACATTGAAAGGCATGATGCAAGAGGCTGGCTATGAGCAAGTTGATTACTACAATATGACTGGTGGTATCGTCGCGCTTCACAAGGGCACTAAGCCCTAGGGTGCATGGTGGAGCAGGTCTCTCTCGCCAAAACTGCCGCTATCGGTGCCCTAGAGCACGCGATTAATCGCGCCTTGCAGTTAGACCCTGGCACTCTGCAAGCACTGCGGGCCTTGCATGGCCATATTTTTGCAGTGGAGTGTACCGAGCCAGCCATTCAGTTGTTTTTGCATATCGACGACCCCCTGCGCTTGAGCGAGCGCCACGAAGGTGACGTCACCACGCGCGTGTTAGGCAGTGCCAGCGACTTTGCGGGTTTGGTAACCGCCGATGATCCCGCCGCAGCACTCATCAATAGCGGCATAAGTGTGCATGGCAAGACCGGTCCCTTGATTGAGTTGCAACATATTTTGAAGAATGTCGACATCGACTGGGAAGAGCCTATCGCCGATATTTTTGGCGACCCTCTTGGGCATCAGATTGGTCGTGGTATTCGCCGTGCTATGGCCTTTGCTAAAACGCTGCCGCCCAAATTGCAGGCGCGTATTGAAGCCCATCTTTACGATGAAGCTCGTCTCACCCCCCGACGGCAAGAGTTTGAAGCCTGGGTGAAAGGTGTGGCCGATCTCAATATGGGTATTGAGCGGCTCCAGGCGAAGGTCAATTTATTGCGCCGCAAGCGTGAGCAGGGAGCGAAAAAGTGATTCGATTGAGACGTTTGCTGACGATCATCCGCGTTGCATTGCGCTATCGTTTAGACAAGTTATTACCCGAAGACGCCACACCGTGGGGATTGTGGGCACTGATGCATTTGACGCCTCTGGGTTTATGGCCCACGCCGAAAATGTCGCGTGGCGAAAGACTGCGTCGCACCCTGGAAGACCTCGGCCCCGTGTTCATCAAGTTTGGTCAATTGCTATCGACACGCCGCGATCTATTACCACCTGATATTGCCGATGAACTGGCGCAACTACAAGACCGTGTACCGCCCTTCTCACCGCCTTTGGCCAAGGCCACCATAGAGGCATCTCTGGGTGCATCAGTAGAAGAGATTTTCGCTGACTTCGACACCGAACCCATGGCATCGGCATCGATCGCGCAGGTGCATGCGGCGACCTTGAAGACCGGTGAAGACGTGGTCGTAAAGGTGGTTCGCCCGGGTATCGAACGCATTATCGCCTCGGATATTAAATTGATGTACACCCTGGCGGGCCTGGCACAGCGCGTACTGCGCGACGGTAAGCGGATGCGCCCCGTCGAAGTGGTTGAAGACTACGAGCACACCATTTTTGACGAGCTCGATCTGCAGCGCGAGGCCGCCAATACCTCGCAGCTGCGCCGCAATTTTGAGAATTCTCACCTCCTGTATATCCCCAAGGTTTACTGGGATTTCACGCGCCATAACGTCATGGTGATGGAGCGCATTTACGCCATTCCGGTGACCGACGTGAAGCAGTTAGAGGCCCAAGGCACCAACATGAAGTTGTTGGCAGAGCGCGGCGTGGAGATCTTTTTCACCCAATTATTTCGCGATAACTTTTTTCACGCAGATATGCACCCCGGCAATATTTTTGTGTCGCGCGAGCACCCCGACGACCCTCAATACATGGGCATCGATTGCGCCATTATCGGCAGTCTGACCGACTTTGATCGCTACTATCTCGCGCGCAACTTACTCGCCATTTTTAACCGCGACTATCGTTTGGTGGCCGACCTGCACATCGAGTGTGGCTGGGTGCCGGCACACACCAAAGCCCACGAATTTGAAGCGGCGATTCGCTCGGTGTGCGAGCCAATCTTCCAAAAGCCGCTGGGTGAAATTTCCTTTGGTCATCTACTGATCTATCTGTTCAGCACCGCTCGCCGTTTTGAGATGGAGGTGCAGCCCTCGCTGGTATTGCTGCAAAAAACCTTGCTAAATATCGAAGGTTTGGGGCGAGAGCTCTACCCTGAGTTAGACCTTTGGACAACGGCTAAGCCCTTCCTCGAAGATTGGATCAAGCAGCGTTACTCACCCAAAAGCGTATTAAAAGAAATGCAGAAACGCGCGCCGGGTTGGTTGGAACAGCTGCCTAAGGTGCCCGATCAATTGCTCAATGCGCTCAATCGTCCTCCCTTTTCTGGTCGCGACAACAACGCGGAACGCATCGCCCAGCTCGAGGTGAGATTGGCGGCGACGAAGCGTCAGCAGCGCACCCTGTGGGTAATCGCGCTGGGGTCACTGGCATGGGTGGCAGGGAGTGCTGGCGTTCCCGCGCTCGACAGCGCCAGCTTGATATATTTTGGCCTTGGTGCCGTGCTTGCCTTGCTGATTCGCGGCTAGCTCGTCATAATCGGTGGCTTTTAGAGAGTTCGTATGACAGATCAAGCATTTTTAGACGCAGTACGCTGGAACAACGACGGGCTTGTGGCGGCAATTGCCCAGGACGTCGAGACAGGCGTGGTGTTGATGATGGCTTGGATGAATCGCGAAGCGTTGGCGCTTACCTTGAGCGAACAGCGCGCTATTTACTACTCGCGCTCGCGCCAAAAACTGTGGCGCAAGGGCGAGGAGTCGGGTCATGTGCAACGCTTGCACGAATTGCGACTCGACTGTGACGGTGACGCCATCGTCATGAAGGTTGAACAAGTGGGCGGTATTGCTTGTCATACAGGCAGACAGAGTTGTTTTTATAAAGTTTGGCGCGAGGGTGAGTGGGTTGATGTCGATCCGGTCCTCAAGCCAGCGAACGAGATCTATTCGAAATGAGCCAAGTACTAGCGCAGCTGCAACAGGTTTTAGAACAGCGCAAAAACGCCTCGGCGGAGTCGTCTTACGTTGCCTCTTTGCATCAGAAGGGCTTGAACAAGATTCTCGAGAAGGTCGGCGAGGAAAGCACGGAAGTGATCCTCGCAGCCAAAGATGTCGAGCACGGTGGAGAAAAACAGGCCCTTGTGGGTGAGACCGCTGACCTGTGGTTTCACACCTTGGTGATGCTATCCCACGTAGAGTTAACCGCTGACGATGTGTTGGCAGAGTTACAGCGACGCTTTAATTTGTCTGGCTTAGAAGAAAAGCGCCAGCGCCACCCCGCATAAATTTTGTTTATCTGAGAGAAGAATATGTTAGGTAATATTAGTTTTCCCCAGTTATTGATCCTGTTGGTCATCGTTATCATGTTGTTTGGTACTAAGCGTCTGCGCAATCTTGGCGGCGACCTCGGTAGTGCTATTAAGGGATTCAAACAGTCGATGAAAGAAGAGACGGCGGCCGAGGAAGACACCCCGGCGAAGCAAGTCGCCAAAGACGATGATGTCATCGACGTCACGCCTGAAAAAACCGAGAGCAAGGACAAGGCTGAGTAAGCCAACGTATGTTTGATATCGGTTTTGCTGAACTACTGCTAGTCGCTGTGATCAGCTTGGTGGTGTTAGGCCCCGAGCGCTTGCCTGGCGCCATGCGCACGACGGGTCTTTGGGTGGGGCGTATTCGCCGCACGATTCGCGATATTAAAACGGATATCGAGCGCGAGGTCGGCGCCGATGAAATTCGCCGCCAACTTCACAACGAAGAGGTGATGCGTAGCCTTGAGAAAATGGATCGCGCCAAGTCAGATGTCTATTCACTGGCCGACGATTTTTTGAATGACGCTGAGAACTTCGACATGCAAAAAGGCGATGAAGCCTTCTTCAGCGAAGAAGAGCAGCGTACCATCGCTGAACGCAAGGCCAGTAAAGCGAGTCAGCCTGCGAGCGCGCCTAAGGCGGCCGCCGCTGCACCTAAAGAAGATGAGGTCGAGGATAAAGCGCCGTGAGTGACGCCGATCAAAAATCGCCCTTTGTTGAGCACATGCTCGAGTTGCGCTCTCGGATTTTGCGCGCCATCGCCGCCGTGTTGGTGGTGTTTGTCGGGTTGTTCAGTTTTGCCAACGAAATTTACACCTTCGTGTCTGAGCCCTTGCGGCGTTTTTTGCCCGAGGGCTCAACCATGATCGCCACTGAGGTGGCCTCGCCCTTCCTTACGCCTTTTAAGTTGACCATCGTGCTGTCGATCTTTGTGGCGGTGCCATTTTTGCTCTACCAAGTGTGGGCTTTTATTGCGCCTGGCCTCTACAAGCATGAGAAGCGTCTCGCCTTCCCGCTGCTGATCTCTAGTGTCGTATTGTTTTACGCGGGTATGGCCTTCGCCTACTTCGTCGTATTTCCCATGATCTTTGGCTTTTTTACCTCGGTAGGGCCAGAAAATGTCACCGTGATGACGGACATCAACAGCTATCTAGATTTTATTTTAAAGCTGTTCTTTGCCTTCGGTATTGCCTTTGAGGTGCCCGTAGCAACGGTACTTTTGATTCTCACTGGTGCCACCACCGCGGATGCCTTGGCGGCCAAGCGCCCCTATATCGTGGTGGGTTGTTTCGTGGTGGGCATGCTGCTGACACCGCCCGATGTCATCTCGCAGTCGCTTTTGGCTATACCCGTGTGGTTGCTTTTCGAAGTGGGTATTTTCTTTGGCCGTTTTGTGAAAAGTCGCGATACCGAAGACGAGGCAGAGGCGTCGAAAGAATCGCTCTAGAGCAGTTTTACGACGCTCACATCGGGGTCGCGGTCCAGCCCCGCGGCCTTCAATCTATCGAGATAATCCTGCCAGTTGTCGGCCTCTTTTTCCGCCAGTTCGAGCAGGTATTGCCAGCTGTAAAGGCCGGAGTCGTGGCCGTCGTCGAACACCAGTTTGACCGCATATTTACCGGCGGGTTTGACGCTGGTAAGCACGACGTTCTTCTTGCCCCACTGCAGTACTTCTTGGCCGACGCCGTGGCCACGCACCTCCGCCGAGGGAGAGAAAACACGCAGGTACTCCGCGGCCATTTGGAATTTTCGCCCGTCCTTGTACTCTAGTTCTAGGGTATTGCTACCGCGATGCAGTTTGACCTTGCTAGGAAGCGTCATTGTCTTGTCCTTGTAGCGCCTAGTTGTTGCGCTTGATGACCAGTGTTTCGATATTGCTTTGTAGCAGCTGCGAACGCGCCTTGGCGAGTTTGGATTGGGAGGTGAACGGACCAATCAGCAGGCGGTACCAGGTTTGCCCATTACTGTACTTGGTGGGCTCTAGTTGAGCTTCGTAACCATTGAGGATGAGTTCGGCGCGACGACGCTCGGCATCGGCTTTTTGCTTAAAGGCGCCGGCTTGCAGCATGTAGTGATAGTTACTTGGCGCGGAAGTTACCGCAGGGCGCTGCGCAGGGTCCGAAGAGAGCACGGGTTCTTGTTGTGGTAGTAGAGAGTAAAATTCAAACTGCGTGGAACCCTTTTCGGTCTTGCTGGGTGTCGCCTCTTGGTGGGTTTTTTGCGTCGCTTGTTGGACAACTTGTTGCAGGGTGTCTTCTTCACTGACGATATCGCGGGTGGTATTTAGGTAGTACAACGCATAGCCAAAGCTCGCCACCAAAATAATCGCGAGCAGAATTAGCCAACCGGGCACCGTTGCTTTTTTTGCAGCAGAGTGACGGCCACCACGAGCGTGCGGGCGCTTCTTGGTTTGGTTTTTGCGTGGCTTGAAGTCGTGGCTCATAACACCTCTTTTTTAGACCGCCATATTGTAGCATGGCCCGAGCGGGCTAAAACATATCCATTGGGTCAATATCTAACGACCAATGCAGCTGTGCGCTGCCTCGCAGGGGTTCGATGGCGGGCACGAGGTGGGTCAAAAACGCCTTTAGTACCCCCTTGTGGGCAGCTTGCATAATTAATTGCGCGCGGTACTTGCCTGCGCGCTTGGGCATGGGCGAGGGTAATGGGCCGAGCAGCTGTACCTTGCCCGCGCTGATGTGCTGAGCGATATCCATAACCTGTTGTAAAAACTGCTCGGGCGCCTCCATGGTGTTTGCGTCGGCGCGAATGATCGCCATGGCTCGATAGGGAGGTAGCCCCATCTGCTCGCGAAGCTTCAGTTGTGCGCTGGCAAAGTGGAAGTAGCCTTTCTGCAGTAACAGCTGCAATTGCGGGTGGTCGGGGTGATGGGTTTGAATGACCACCTTGCCGTGGGCATCTTCACGCCCCGCGCGACCGGCCACCTGTATCAGTAGCTGTGCCATTTTTTCCGGGCCACGGAAGTCAGCGCTAAACAAACCGCCGTCCACATCGAGGATCAGTACTAAGCCTAGGGAGGGAAAGTGGTGGCCCTTGGCGAGCATTTGCGTACCCACCAGTATGCGCGGTTGCCCATCGTTGATGCGCTCGACCAAGGCTTGCATGGCGGTCTTGCGGGAGGTGGTGTCGCGGTCGATGCGCAGGACTTCCACCGTGGGGAAAAGCCCCTGCAATGCTTCTTCACTGCGTTCAGTGCCCTGGCCGATTAAGACCAGCTGGCTACTGCGGCAGGCAGGGCAGCGTTTAGGGAGCGCGCCGCGCGCATCGCAGTGATGGCAGTGCATGTGAGCGGGTCGCATATGGATAGTCATGCGCGCGTCACAGTGATCGCAGTGTGCATTCCAGCCGCAGTCGTGGCACATCAGCACGGGGGCATAACCGCGTCGATTGATAAAGACCAAGGCTTGTTTACCCGCGTCTAAGCATTGGCGAATGGCGCGGATAGAGGGTTCGGCGAAGCCGTTGTTAAGCGGTTGGTGGCGCAGATCAATCGTTTCTAGCGAGGGCGGTGTCGCCTCGCCAGCTCGGCGCGTGAGTTTGGCGATACGGTAGCGTTTATTAGCCACATTGGCCAAGGACTCTAATGAGGGAGTCGCGGACCCTAACACCACCCGCGCCGACGCCATATCGCCGCGGACCACCGCGAGGTCGCGTGCGGAGTAGCGCAAGCCATCCTGCTGTTTAAACGACGCGTCGTGTTCTTCATCGACAATAATCAGACCTAAATTCGCCATGGGGGTGAAAATGGCGGAACGGGTGCCGATCACGATTGGCGCTCGCCCGTCGCGCGCTGCGAGCCAAGTATTCAAGCGTTCGCCATCGCTACAGGCCGAATTGAGAACGTGAATACAGGGACCGAAACGCTTTTCAAAGCGCGCCAGCGTTTGTGGAGTAAGACCAATTTCTGGAATGAGAACTAGCGCCTGTTGGCCGCGGCGAAGCACAGCTTCAATCGCTTGCAGGTAGACCTCGGTCTTACCGCTACCGGTAATTCCTGCGAGCAATGTACAACCTTGCTGGGACATGATGCTGTCTAGTCCGTCACGCTGCTCATCATTGAGTGAGAGCGATTCCCCATAGGTAGGCGGTGTAGCGGTGGACAGTTTTACACGCACAGGGCGTATCAAGTGCTTTTCTTGCAAGGCTTGTATTAGGGGGCGCGTGAAGGATTGCTGCAGCAATATTTCCTCGGCAATAGGTGCGTCAGAATTTAGTAAGTAGTCGAACAATTGGATCTGTTTGCGCGCTCGCCCCAGTTGCTCGCGGGCAGTGTCGGCACACCCAACATCGCTGGCCTCCCACGCAGTGACCGTATCGATGTCGCGACGATCGGCCTGGCGCAACCAACTGGGTAGCGCGTTTTGCAATACATCACCCAGGGCGTGGTGGTAGTACTCAGCCGTCCATTGATACAGGGCCATGGCGTCTGCAGGAATGACCGGTTCTGCATCGAGAATGGCGTTGACGGCTTTGATTTTGTCGGTGGGCACATCGGTATGTGTCACAAGGTCGAGCAGGATGCCCACCATGGGTCGCGGCCCGAACATGACGGCCACCCGGGTGCCCGGGCGCAATTTGGCCACATCTTCCGTCGCCATATCGGGCGGTGGAGCATAGTCAAAAAGCCGGCGCAGCGGTGTTGGTAGGGCAAGTCTTAAAAACACGGGGTGGCATCACAAAGTCAAAAGCGAAGTGTACCGCGAAATGATTTCGTTTGTCGCTGTTCGCCATTGTATGGTTTTTGAACGAAATTGCTTGCTCGCGGCTTGTTTTTTGGTATTATGCGCGGCTCTGTGGAGCCTGCCATATCGGCAGGTCGAGCTAACGAGATGCGGTGCTGGCGATTATGGGAATGGCCAGTGGCGGCATCGGACATGCTAAAGGCCTTTAAAATGAAAACTGATATCCATCCCGAATACGCTGAAATTACTGCGACTTGCAGCTGCGGTAATGTCATTAAAACTCGTTCAACACTGTGCAGCGACATGCACTTGGACGTGTGTTCAGCTTGCCACCCGTTCTACACTGGTAAGCAGAAAGTTCTCGACACTGGCGGCCGTATCGATCGCTTCAACAAGCGTTTCGGCGCTCGCAGCTTGAAGAAATAAGATCTGATCGGCATGATGGGGTGATGAACCTCACGAACCGAATCAAAAAGGCGCTCCTCGTGAGCGCCTTTTTTTATATCTGTCCTAGCGCATGGGTGCAGGCCGCCTGCGTTTTGCCCGAAAAAAATCAGATCGCACCGCTACACCATGTCACCGATGGCGACACCATTAAGTTAGTGGACGGTGTCTCTGTGCGGCTACTGGGTTTGAATACTCCTGAACTTCCCCGTCGTGGCAAGCAGGGCCAACCCTTGGCGGAAGAGGCCTCCGCCGCCTTAAAGACCCTGCTTGGTGAGCGAGTGCTGCTGGTCGATGGCGACACCCCGCAAGATCGCTACGGTCGCCGTCTCAGTCATGTGTTTTCAAGCGAGGGTCGCTCGGCGGAAGAGATGCTGCTTAGGCAGGGGCTGGGATTCTTTGTCGGTAGCGACCCAGGCACAGGGATGGCGGATTGCTTACGCGAGGCAGAGAGAGAGGCATTGCAAGCGAGGAGAGGCGTTTGGTCGGCGCCCTTTTGGCAGCCCATCGCTGTAAATAGTCCCCATTTGCGCGCCGGATTTGTGGTGCTCAAAGGACGCGTAGCGCGCGTAGAAAAAACGCGGCAGACGATGTGGATTGAAACGGATGGCGACGTGGTTCTTAAGATCGATCGTAAGGACTTGTCTCGATTCCCCGATACATGGTGGCAGCAACTTGAGGGTCAGGACTGGTTGATCAAGGGTTGGATGGTGGATCGCCAGGGCAATCAGGGCAAACACAAGCGCTGGTTGATGCGGCTCATGTACCCCGATATGCTGGTGCGCGCCTCAGAATAGTTCCGCTGGCGCCAGGTTTTCTGCCTCACTTTCGGTGCGCAGATTGTTGCTTTCAGCCTCGGGCAGGGGGGCAAGCTCTTCTCTGAATACCTCAAAAATTGCGTCTTTTTGCCCTGCACTAGCGGCTTTACCTGTCTCTGGATCGATGCGGATGGTCACTAGTCCGTCGGGTTGTTTGCGGCGCTTTTGCGGGGTTTCTGGCAGCGCGAGTTCCATGAAATCAATCCACGTTGGCAGCGCTGCGTTGCTACCAAATTCATTGGCGCCCAAGTTGCTGTTGTTGTCGAAACCCATCCAGGTGGTAGTCACGATGGATTCGTTGAAGCCTGAAAACCATACGTCGGTAGGACCGTTGGTGGTACCGGTTTTACCGGCGATATCATTGCGTTTCAAAGCGCGGGCGCGGCGCCCAGTGCCTTTTTTAATGGTGTCGCCGAGGATGTCAGTCATGATGAAATTAACCCGCTCGTCCATAATTCGCTCGGCGTATTGCACGGGATTTTCTTGGCTGTCGTTGCGGATGCCAAGCTCAATGGCAAGCTCCATGGCGGTGCGCTCCTCATCACTAAGGGTGCGATCCATATTGCCAGTGGCGAGGCAGTCTGCACAGGCAATGACGGGGCTGTGCTCGAACAGCACGCCGTTATCGAAGCTTTCGATACGCTTGATGATATAGGGCTCAATCTTAAATCCACCGTTGGCAAAGGTGGCGTAGGATTGGGCAATTTGTAACGGCGTGACAGCGAGGGTGCCAAGCGCGAGGGATAGGTCGGGCGGCAATTTGTCTTCGGCGAACCCAAAGCGGGTTAGGTAGTCGATTGCTTGGCGGATACCGAGTTGTTGCAATAGTCGAATAGACACGAGGTTGCGCGAACTGTAGAGCGCTTCACGTAGGCGTGTCGGGCCAGCAAAGCGGCCGCTATCATTTTCTGGGCGCCAAGTGCTCTCGAGTGCTTTGTCATTAAAAACCACCGGGGCGTCGTTAAAGATACTGGCGGCGGTAAAGCCATTTTCTAGCGCGGCGGCATAAATGAAGGGCTTCAGGTTTGAGCCTGGCTGGCGGGTCGCCTGAGTAACGCGGTTGAATTTACTCTGCGAAAAATCAAACCCGCCGGTAATGGCTTTAATCGCCCCGGTGTTGGGGTCGAGGCTGACCAGTGCGGCTTGCGCAGCGGGGATTTGACGTAAATGCCAACGGCCGTCGTCGTGTTGGGTGACGCGTATTAAGTGGCCAACAGCGACTACCTCATCCACGCGCTGGGGTTTCGGGCCGCGGCGGTTTTCATTGATGTAGGGACGTGCAGACGACAGGCCATTTTCCCAGGACAGGCGGGCGTAGCTGCCATCGCGCAATAAGAGGTCGGCACCGTAATTATCCGTGGCGGTGACCACGGCGGGTTCATTGCCATCGAGTGACTTGCGCTGTTTGAGAGCTTCCAACCACAGTTGGCGGTAGTCCTCCTGGCTGGGTTCAGCGACAGCTGTAGAGCTATCTTCAGCGAGCGTTATCTCAGCTGACGATGCTAGGGCGTCTTCAGCGGGAGGATCGATATTATCCTGTGGCTTGGGTGGAGCCGGTAAAATCGCCTCGGGACCGCGGTAGCCGTGGCGTTCATCGTAACTGTAAAGGCCATCTTTTACCGCGCGGTCGGCTTTAGCTTGTAGGTTGCCACGGACGGTGGTGTAAGCGATAAAGCCATCGGTATAAATTTGTGGGCCAAACATGTCTAGCAATACTTGGCGGGCCATCTCTGAGGCGTAGGGGGCGTAGAGGTCGAGTGGGGTGTCGTGCTTGTAGGCGTTGTCTTCAAAGGCCTTGGCTGCAAGGTGCTGCTGGTCATCGATGTAACCGAGGTAGTGCATGCGGTCGAGGATCCAGTCGCGGCGGATCAATGCGCGCGGTGGATTGACGATGGGGTTGTAGGCCGAGGGTGCTTTGGGCAGCCCGGCAAGCATGGCCCACTGGGCGTGGTTGAGTTCACTGAGCGATTTGCCGTAATAGACGTTGGCTGCGGCTTCAAAGCCGTAGGCGCGGTGACCTAAAAAGACCTCGTTGACATACATCTCAAGAATCTCTTGCTTGGTGAGCGCCATTTCCATCTCGAGCGACAAAATAATTTCATTGAACTTGCGAATAAATACCCGTTCTTTGGTCAGGAAGACCGCGCGGGCAACCTGCATGGTAATGGTCGATCCCCCGGATCCTTTTTCGCCCGTGGTGACAATGTCTATGACGGCGCGTGCCAAGCCCTTTAAGTTAATGCCGCTGTGTTCGAAGAAACGGTCGTCCTCTGCGGCGAGTAGGGCCTTGATGAAACCCTCGGGGATGTCTTGGTAGTGCAGTGGGGTGCGTTTCTTCTCGCCAAACTCGCCAATCAACAAGCCGTCGTCGCTGTAAATTCGCAGGGGTGTTTGCAATTTAAAGTCACGAAACGTCGTTACATCGGGCAGTGCGGGACTCAGGCTGAGGTAGGTAGCCGCGCCTATCATCGTCAATGAAGCGAGGGAAAAGAGAAAAAACCAAACTAATTTTGAAGCGACAACGCGGAATGTTTTCATATGGTCTATATTTTGGTTAAGAGGTTTTTCTCAAGCAAGACACGTGCATTATAGCCGCTATTTACTGTTGGCTTAAACACTCAGTGAGCACGGCCTAGGCGAAGGGAATAACTAAGGATTATTTCACGGACGGGATCGACATCAGTGTTGGGATTTCTCAAAAAGAAAAAGCCGGCGCTTCTTGGCGTGGATATTAGCTCGACAACGATAAAGTTATTAGAGCTTAGCCGCGACGATGGCGCCTACAAGGTTGAAAGTTACGCCGTTGTTCCTCTGCCCGCTAACGCGGTGGTGGAGAAAAACATCGTTGATAGCGACGCTGTGTCGAATGCGATTCAGTCGGCGTTGCTGCGTGCTAAAACCAAACTGACGACCGCCGCGGTTGCCGTCACAGGCTCATCGGTAATTAGCAAAGTTATCGAGATGGACGCCCAGCTTGATGATGGCGCCATGGAAGCTCAAATCAATATTGAGGCGGACCAATACATTCCCTACCCCCTCGATGAAGTGGCGATCGATTTCACCGTGTTAGGGCCGTCCCCCGATCACACAGACATGAATAATGTACTGCTTGTAGCCTGTCGTAGTGAAACCGTCGATATGCGTGTCGACGCTCTGGAGCACGCGGGGCTGACCGCGAAGGTGGTTGATCTAGAGGCACATGCCATCGAACGGGCCTACGGCATCGTTGCGGGGCAGCTCGATCTGACAGGCAAGGATAATACCGTTGCGGTCTTTGACATCGGCGCGACCATGACCACCCTAAGTGTGCTGGTTGATGGTCAGTCTGTCTACACACGCGAGCAATTGTTTGGCGGTCGTCAACTCACCGATGAAGTGCAGCGCCGCTATGGCCTTTCGCATGAAGAAGCGGGTTTGGCAAAAAAACAGGGAGGCCTCCCTGACGACTACCAGCACGAAGTACTGGAGCCTTTTATGGAGGCGGTCGTGCAGCAGCTTATTCGGGCGCTGCAATTTTTCTTTTCATCCAGCCAGTTCAACGATGTGAGCGTCGTCGTGCTAGCGGGGGGTGTTGCGGCGATGGAGGGCCTCGCGGAGATCGTCGCGCAAAAGCTGGATACCCCGACCATCGTAGCCAACCCCTTTGTTCAAATGGGTGTCAGCAGCAAGGTTGATACATTGGCTCTCGCCAAGGATGCCCCGGCATTGATGATTGCCTGCGGTCTGGCGCTGAGGAGTTTTGACGATGACGAAAATTAACCTCCTCCCCTGGCGTGAAGAGCGGCGCGAAGCGCTTCGCAAAGAATTTTTTACCTTGTTGGGTATTGCTGCTGGGGCGGCATTACTGGTGATGGTTATTGTGCTGCAGGCCTACAGTATGGCAATCGATAGCCAGCGCAGTCGCAATACCTTTATGAATCAGCAGATCACCTTGCTCGACGCGCAAATATCCGAGATTAAAGACTTGGAGAAAAAGCGCGATCAACTGCTTGAACGGATGCGCGTCATCCAAGAGCTGCAGGGTAATCGTCCGATAATTGTAAGGCTGTTTGACGAGTTGGTGAGAACGCTTCCTGAGGGTGTCTACTATCGCTCGGTGAAATACACCGAAACCAATAAGACCATTAGTCTCGAGGGAACCGCGGAATCTAATAATCGCGTCTCCAGTTTGATGCGCGCCTTTGAGGCGTCCGCCTGGTTTGCCGAGCCCTTGCTCACGTCTGTGACGGCCAACCCCGCCGAAGGTGAAAATGCCAACAGTTTCATGATGACGGTTAAATTGGCCAATCCCAACGCGACCGAGGAGGGCGAAGAGCAATGAACAAAGCTAGCCTCAACGCGCATTGGCAGGCCTTGAAAGCGTTTGATTTTAATTCCCTTGATATGGAAAACCCCGGTGGGTGGCCCATGCCGGCGAAAGTGGTCGCGGCTGTTTTTCTGGCGGTTTGTGTGCTGTTCGGCGGATATAAATTTTTCATTGAAGACATGACCGCGCAACTGGAAACCGAAAAAAAGAAAGAGCAAGAGTTGCGTCAACAATATGAAGCTAAGGCGTTTAAGGCGGCCAATCTTCCCTTGTTAAAGCAGCAATTGGCGGAGATGGAGCGAACGTTTGGCAAATTGCTAGGGCAGCTTCCCACTGATACCGAGGTGCCGGGTCTGCTTGAGGACATTAGCAATCGTGGCGAGAGTTCGCGATTGAGCTTCAATAGCATTAAGTTGCTTGCCGAGGAGCGTAAAGAATTTTATATCGAGTTGCCCATCGCCATCTCTACCCAGGGTAACTACCACGACATGGGAAGTTTCATTAGTGGTGTCGCTGCCCTGCCGCGAATCGTCACGGTACACGATTTTACGATTAAACCCGACGGCAAGACGGTGACGGGGTTAACGCTGGAAATTCTGGCTAAGACGTATCGCTACAAGGAGGATGAATAATGACTTCTTGGGCTAAATATTTACTCTTCGCCAGCGCTGCCTTTTTGGTGGCGTGCAGTAATGGTCACGAAGACCTGCAAGCCTTTGTCGATGCCACGAAGGCAAAGCCGGTTGGCAAGGTCCCTCCTATTCCTGTCTTTAAACCTTATCAGGCGTTTACCTACTCCGCGCAGGCGCTGCGCCCACCGTTTGAAAAGCCGGTGGATATTTTGGCGCTGCAGAAACGCCGTGGGGACACATCGATCAAGCCTGATTTTTCTCGCCCGAAGGAATTCTTGGAAGGCTTTGATTTAGATAATTTAGCGATGGTCGGCACCTTGGCAAATAGCGCAGGGTTGTGGGCCTTAGTGAGTGATGCTGACGGCAATGTTCACCGCGTGGCGGTCGATAACTACATGGGGCGCAATCACGGTCGCGTTATTGAACTGGGAGACACTTTTATCTCGTTGATAGAGATTGTGCCCGACGGTCTGGGAGGCTGGCTTGAACGGCCCAAGATTATAAATTTGAAAGTGCTAGAGAATTGAGCGAGTTGGAGAAAGTTATGAGAAATGGATTGACGCACTTTGGGTATGGCGCCGCACGGGTTGCGGTTGCGGTATTTTGCGCTGTTCTTACCAGCTCGGTGTGGGCCAGCGCGGCGGTGACCAATGTAGAATTTGCCAACAAAGCCAGTGGAGCGCTTGAGATTCGCCTGGACTTCGATGGCGCGCCGCCTTCGCCGGAAACCTACACCATCGCCAAGCCTGCCCGGCTTATCGTCGACATGGAGGGCGTTGCTAGCCGACTGGCTAAGAAAAAATATAGTTTAGGTATGGACAATGCCGAAAGCCTTACGGTACTCGAGGCGCAGGGACGCACCCGCGCCGTTGTTAACTTGAAGGCGATGTCGCCCTATCGCACCGAGGTTCGAGGTCAGTCATTATTTATCGAATTGGGGCAGGCTGGTGCCGGCGACTATTTGTCGCGACCCAGCGAAACGGTATTGAGCGCGTCGTTGAAACGTACGGGTCAGATGGCAATGGCAAATGCCGCAGGAAGCATCGAGGCCATTGACTTTAAGCGTGGCCAAGAAGGCGAAGGCATGCTCATTATCGATTTGAGCGAGCAGCGTATCGATGTCGATGTTCGTGTTGAAGGCTCGACGTTAAAAGTCGATTTCCTTGATATCAGCGTGTTAGAAAAGCTGCAACGCCAATACGACGTAGTAGATTTTGCGACACCCGTAAAAGGATTTGAGGTATTGCAGTCACCTAACGCGGCGTCCATCACGATTCAGGCGGTAGGTCACTTCGACTATTTGGCCTACCAGACGGATCGACAATACGTGATCAGCGTTAAGCCTCTCAGCGAGGAAGCGCTGGCGGAGAAGCGCAAAGAGTTTACCTATGCCGGCGAAAGCCTGTCGTTAAATTTTCAAGATATTTCCGTGCGTTCGGTGTTGCAGTTGATCGCCGACTTCACCAACCTGAATTTGGTCGCTAGCGATACCGTGACGGGCAATATTACCCTGCGCTTGCAAAATGTGCCCTGGGATCAAGCGCTCGATTTGGTGCTTAAAACGAAAGGTCTAGACAAGCGTGTTGAGGGTAACGTGCTGATGATTGGGCCGGCCGATGAGATCGCTGAGCGCGAGCGCAAAGAAGTTGAGCACAACAAGCAGCGAGAGGAGCTGGCACCTTTGCAGACTGAGTTCATTAACATACGGTACGCCGATGCCAGAGAGCTCTACGACATGTTCATGGGCACAGATGAGCAGCAAAATAACACCTCGCGCCGCAACACGGCGAACAATGACGACACCTATCAAAGCCTGTTGTCAGAGCGTGGTTCGATGCATGTCGATGAGCGTACCAATGCATTATTGGTTACTGAAACAGCGGCCAAACTCGACGAAATAAGAGGTTTGATTGAGTTGCTCGATGTGCCCATCCGACAGGTCATGATCGAAGCACGTATTGTCAAAGCGAGTTCGGATTTTTCTGAAAAGTTGGGGGTTCAGTGGGGCGGTGTCGGCACCGCTGACAACGGCCGCCTGCGTTCGGGGGGCGGTTTGGACTCTGTTGTCGCGCTAGGCGATAGCTTTGCCTCAGGCGGTGGCTTGGTAGCAGCGTATCCAGATGCGCTAGCGGTTGATTTGGGCTTGGCCGATACCGGTGCAAGCAAGTTTAGTATTGGTTATGCCGACGCGGGTATGCTGCTCAACCTAGAACTGTCTGCTCTGGAGTCGGGCGGTTACGGTGAGGTGGTATCGC
>JBEAQQ010000147.1:0-6325 GCA_041163785.1 Pseudomonadota bacterium | reverse complement strand
GCGTGCACAGGTAGAGCATTTGGCAATGTCGCCAAACGTCCTCTGGGACGCTGTTGTAATCAGCCAGATAATCGCTCTGCAAGGTGGCGTTGGCAAAGTAGGGTTTCGCACCCGCTAAAAGGGCCGCGCCTTCATAGATTTGATAGAAAGGGTTGGGCATGACAACCACAGCGTCGGGTGTCGGCTCAATCAACACTTGGGCAATAGCGAACAAGCCCTCGCGCGTACCTTGCAGTGGCAGGATGTTATTCTCTGGATCGATTACTGATAAATTGAAGCGGCGTTTAAGCCATTGCGCGATGGCTTCGCGCAGTACCGGCAAGCCTTTACTGGCGGGGTATTGACCATATTTGTCGGCGTTAGCGAATAGGCACTGCAGGGCAAAATCCGGGGCGGCATGCTTGGGTTCACCGATGGACAGTGGAATGTGTGCTTTGCTCTCAGGCGGTTCAGCGCCCGCCAGTAATTGCCGAAGCTTTTCAAACGGGTAGGGCTGAAGTTTGTGAAGATGGGGGTTGCTCATCGTTTAGCTTTTGGCCCGTTGGTCAAGGCGTTCACAAATGGTGGATTGAAGAAGTAAGCACAGCTCGGGGTCGGCGATGGGGTTGAGGTCTTCGTCGGTGACAAAGAAGACGTCCTCGACGCGTTCCCCCAGTGTGGAAATTTTAGCGTTTTGAATACTGATGTTGAATTCATTCAGCACCTTACCAATATTGGCGAGCAGGCCGGGGCGATCGGGTGTGATCACCTCAATAACCGACTGGTTACGATGGATATCGGTAGTGATATTGACCCGTGTGGGTGCGGCGAAATGTTTCATTTGGCGAGGTGTGCGGCGCTGTACGTCGTGCATGCTGCCTGGGTCAGTCAGTGCCTGCATGACGATGGTTTTGATATGCGCCAATCTGTCAGCGTCCTCGCCGATGGGTTTGCCCTCTTCATCGAGAAGGATGAAGGTGTCGATCGCATTTTGTTTGGTGGAGTTGTAGATCTTGGCATCCTGAATATCGAGCCCCAGAAGCTCTAGTGCGTTGGTGATGTCAGCAAACAGGCCGCGACGATCCTTGGCGAGGACGAACAGTTGGGTGGCACCTTCGAAGGCGCGTTTATCGTAATCCTTGAGTAGCACTAAGGGTTGGTCGGGATCGTCTTGCTTATCCAGTGCCTCCATTTGCCAAGCGATATCTTCCGCGGATTCGCGAAGGTAGTAATCTTCGCCGGGGTCGCCGAGTAATTCTTCGGCGCGGGCGCGGCTGATACCCTTGCTTTCGAGGATTTTCAGGGCCTGTTGCCGAGTGTCTTCAATCCATTCACTTTTATCTACCACGTTCTCGAGTCCGCGGCGCAAAGCTAACCTCGTTTCAGTGTATAGCTGACGCATCAGCGAGGCGCGCCAGGTATTCCACACCGTGTTGTTGGTGGCATTCATGTCGGCGACGGTGAGCGCGTACAAATAATCGAGGTGTAGTTGGTCGCCGACCTCAGTCGCGAAGGCGTGGATGACGTCGGGGTCAGATAGGTCTTGTTTTTGGGATACCGATGACATGATGAGATGTTTTTCCACCAGCCACGCCACCAAGTTGGCGTCGCGGTTACTGTAGCCATGCTTGATGCAGAAGTCGTAGGCATCCACAGCACCTAGCGACGAGTGATCGCCGCCGCGGCCTTTGGCTATATCGTGAAATAGCCCGCCTAAATAGAGCAGGTCGGGTTTTTCCATACGGCGTGCAATGGCGCAGGCCATGGGAAATTTTTCCATCTGATCGTCATAGGTGAAGCGGCGCAAGTTCTGAATGACCTGCAGGGTGTGTGCGTCAACGGTATAAATATGGAAAAGATCGTGCTGCATTTGCCCGATGATTCGGCCAAAGGCGGGGATGTAATTGCCGAGCACCCCGTATCGCGTCATGCGGCGCATTTGGGTAGTGATTTTATAGGGTGAGCGCAGTAATTCAACAAACAGAGCGGTATTGCGCGGATCATTGCGGAAGTTGTCGTCAATTAAGTGGGCGCTTTGGCGAATTAGTCGCGTTGTTGATGCGCGCACGCCATGGATATTGGGGGTTTGGGCAAGGTGAACGAAAACCTCTAGCAGAGCGGAGGGATTGTTGATGAACACCTTGTCGTTATTGGCCTCGAGGTAGCCATTGCGGATGCGGAATCTATCGTTGATTTTGAGAATGGTCTCGCTTTCGCAGGCGCGCAAAATGGCTTCTTCAAAGTGTTGTGTAAGTAACTCATTGATCGCACTAATGGCGGCGGCGCAACGATAATAGGCTTTCATGAATTGCTCTACCGCCAGGCTGCCGGCTTTGTCGCTGTAGCCAAATTGTTTCGCCAGCGTGCGCTGGTGATCGAATAAGAGTCTGTCTTCGTGGCGTCCAACTAGGGTGTGTAGGGCGAATCGAACGCGCCACAGGTAGCGAACATTCTGCTCGATCAGTGCCAGTTCATCCGCCGACATAAAGCCTAGGTCGACTAGTTCGGCGAGGGAGTCAATGTCGTAGTGTCGTCTAGCTACCCAGGAGATGATATGGACATCCCTGAGTCCTCCGGGTGATGTTTTTAGGTTGGGCTCGAGATTGAACTCGGTATTGGCATACTTGCGGTGGCGATCGCGTTGCTCAACCCGCTTGGCCGAAAAGAAGGCTTGGCTGTTCCACATCTTGCGCACGGACACTTGGGTGTGCAGTTTGCTCAGAAGCCGCGGGTCACCCCAAATATGCCGGGTCTCTACCAAGGTGGTTATGACGGTGAGGTCTTCTTTTGCTGCTGCGGCACACTCTTTAATCGTGCGTACACTGTGGCCTATTTCTAGTTTGAGGTCCCACAAAAACGTCACAAAGGTGCTTAGGCCTTCACCGTGGTGCTCAAGGGTGTCTTCATTGGCGGCGAGGATGAGTAAGTCAACATCGGAGTGCGGGTGAAGTTCACCGCGACCGTAGCCCCCTACGGCAATTAATGCGAGATTGGGTGTGGGGTCGCCCAGGGTGTGCGTCCAGGCGGCCGCCAGTAGCCCGTCCATAAACTGAGCGCGGGCGTGTACTAAATCGACGACGTCCGCCCCGCGAGCAAATTCTTGCTCTAAAAAGGAGGTTACCGCTTGGATTTTTTCGCGGCAAACGTTGATCCACTGCGACTCATCGGCCAGTTCATAGCGAAATGTCTCCGCGTCAAAGATAGCCGGTGGAATCTGGAACGCTTCTGGTTTCGGAGAGCTACTAAGGCTGTGGGGCATAGTGTTTAGGCTTGAAAGTAGGGCTCATCAGGGCGAGCAGTTAAAACAATACATCCATCGGCGGTGACGGCAATGGTGTGCTCCCACTGCGCCGAGTGGCGACCGTCTTTGGTTGTAACCGTCCAGCCGTCTTTTTGGTTTAGCTTGGTATCGCGTTTGCCCAGGTTGATCATAGGCTCGATGGTGAAGGTCATACCTTCGCGCAGTTCTAGGCCTGTGCCGGCTTTGCCGTAGTGCAGCACCTGTGGATCCTCGTGAAAGACGTCGCCAATGCCATGACCACAATATTCGCGAACCACCGAGTAATAATTCGATTCGGCGTGTTGTTGGATCAAGGCGCCGATATCACCCAGGCGGACACCGGGCTTAACAATGTCGATCGCCTTGTAAAGACACTCTTGGGTAATTTCGCACAAGCGGGTGAGGTGAGGTTTGACGTCACCGATGTAGAACATTTTACTGGTATCGCCATACCAACCGTCTTTGATCACAGTGATGTCGATATTGATAATGTCGCCATCTTTGAGAATCTTAGTGTCCGAGGGAATGCCGTGGCAAACGACGTGGTTGACCGAGGTGCAAATGGATTTAGGAAATCCGTGGTAGTTCAACGGGGCGGGGATAGCCTTTTGAACATTGACGATATAGTCGTGGCAAATCTTATCTAGCTCACCGGTGCTCACACCCGCGACAACGTGTGGAGCAATCATGTCCAATACCTCGGCAGCGAGGCGACCGGCGATTTTCATTTTTTCAATTTGTTCGGGTGATTTGATGGATACCATGCCGTTTTCCTTTTAGTACAGCGCGCATTGTAACCCACTCGGTGTGCGCTGGTTAGGTCTTGATGGAGATAAAATGATTTTTGCCCGCACCCAGGGCGACAAAACCGATAATATTTGTAAATTTCGTTTATTTTGCAAGGCGCTTATGGTATAAAGCGCACCGCTTTTGGCGATACTCGTGTAAAAGCACAACGACACACATACAATCACACGTTGTTCAGGGTGCCTGGAGACAGGTTTGGGCTGCGGATTGTATGGAGGAATAACCCACTATTAATAGGTGAAAAAATGGCTAAAGTCTCAATGCGTGACATGCTCCAAGCGGGCGTTCACTTCGGTCACCAGACGCGTTACTGGAACCCAAAAATGTCGAAGTATATCTTCGGCGCACGTAACAACATTCATATTGTTAACCTCGAGCACACCGTACCTGCTTTTAACGAAGCCTTGGACGTTGTTCAAAAGCTCGCGTCTAACAAAAACAAAATTCTATTTGTTGGCACCAAGCGCGCTGCTAGCAAAACAATTAAAGAAGAAGCGATTCGTGCTGGCATGCCTTATGTGAGCCATCGTTGGTTGGGTGGTATGTTGACCAACTACAAAACCATTCGCGCTTCTATCAAGCGTCTGCGTGATTTGGAAGCACAATCACAAGACGGTACCTTTGAGAAAATCACTAAGAAAGAAGCTTTGATGCGTCGTCGTATGATGGAGAAGCTCGAGCGTTCTATCGGTGGTATCAAGGATATGGGCGGCTTGCCTGACGCGTTGTTCGTGGTTGATGTTGATCATGAGCGCATCGCCATTACCGAGGCTAACAAACTGGGTATCCCAGTCATTGGTATCGTTGATACCAACAGCAACCCCGATGGCGTTGATTACATCATTCCAGGTAACGATGACGCTATCCGTTCAGTGAAATTGTTTGTTGGTTCGGTGGCCGATGCTTGCCTTGAAGGTAAGGGGGCTGAAGTAGCTAAAGACGAATTTGTAGAAGCAGCGCCACAAGAAGCGGCGGCTGAATAATTCGCAGAGGCGCCTAAGGCGCCTCTTTCACATTGGCCTTAGGGCTTTTATTTAAAGAATTTAGATATCCTTGGAGGATCAAATCATGGCAGCGATTAGCGCCTCAATGGTTAAAGAACTTCGCGAACGCACTGGATTGGGTATGATGGAGTGCAAAAAAGCGCTGCAAGATGCCAACGGTGACATCGAATTAGCAATTGAAGAATTGCGTAAGAATAGTGGTATGAAGGCGGCTAAGAAAGCTGGTCGTACCGCGGCTGAAGGTGTAGTGGCAGTTAAGTCTAACGCTGATAACACCCAGGCTTACGTGATTGAAGTTAACTCTGAAACCGACTTCGTTGCACGTGACGCAGGCTTCTTGGGCTTCGTTGATCAAATCGCTGAAAAAGTACTGGCGACTGGCGAAACTGATATGGCGGTTGTGGTTGAGGGTGAATTGAGCTCAGCGCGTGAAGCCTTGGTGCAAAAAATTGGTGAAAACATCACCCCCCGCCGTATTGCGACACAGACGGGTGACGTTGTGGGTACCTACGTACACAGCAACAACCGCATTGGTGTGTTGGTGGCTTTGAAGGGTGGTGATACTGAATTGGCCAAGCAGGTTGCAATGCACGTTGCGGCGGTTAATCCTCAGTACGTAGCTACCGCCGATGTACCTGCTGACGTGGTCGAGAAGGAAAAAGAAATTTTTACAGCGCAAGCGGCAGAAAGCGGCAAGCCTGCAGAAATTATCGAGAAGATGATCGTGGGTCGTATTCGCAAGTTCTTGGCTGAAATCAGCTTGGTTGAGCAGGCTTTCGTTATGGATCCTGAAACGACTGTTGGCAACCTCGTTAAGAAGGCTGGCGCTGAAGTGATTGGCTTTACTCGCTTTGAAGTGGGTGAAGGCATCGAAAAAGAAGTCGTAGACTTCGCCGCTGAAGTTGCTGCCGCTGCTGCAGGTAACTAATGTCTAGTGCATCCATTGCTTTGCATGGGTGCCGCTGCGGGCTTCACGGTCCGCAGCTAGGGAAGTATTTCCCTTAATTTAAACGCCGTTATCTGCTAGCAGAAGCGGCGTTTTTTTTGTCTGAAATATGTAAAAGGAGCATGGAATGTCTACTTCGCATCGACAAGGTGACAAGAAATATAAAAGAATTTTGCTCAAGTTGAGTGGCGAGGCGCTGGTTGGCGATGAAGGCTTTGGTATCGATCCTAAAGTGCTTGATCGTATGGCGCTTGAAATTGGTCAATTGGTCGGTATTGGTGTGCAGGTCGGACTTGTTATCGGTGGCGG
>JBEAQQ010000146.1:0-4332 GCA_041163785.1 Pseudomonadota bacterium | reverse complement strand
CGTCGTTCATCGCCACCTCTGTTATCTATCGCCACCACAACGACATTCGATAACACACCCTCATTAATAAGGCGCTCAAGCGTTTCATCAACCTCCCAAGCCTGATGATTCCAAGTGGTGGTTGGATCGAACAACATTTGGCCATCGTGCATAAACAGAATGCGCGTTGCATTATTTATCTGTACACCCGCCGGCACCCACAGTGACGCCTGCCATTTATCAAACCCTGGTAACCGCACTAGCGCAGCCTTTTCGCCAGATGATGACACCGCGGCACTTTGGCCTAACAGCAACAGCATAGACAGACCTATCGCTAAGGATTTAAACATATAACCCCCACCCTAATTTTGCAGCGACTCCATGTACGATTGGATGTAAGTCTCGTGCTCTGGCATTGCATCAACGTATTTATTCACAATCAATTTAATGCTGGCGAGCAAATCTTTAAGTTTTTGATCGCTCAAACCCGCCACAATGGGATGGAAATCCTCTGGCATGACGCCCTGCCCGATCAACACCTGCTGCCACGCCACCGGACTGAAGAGCTCATCGTTTTCCCTGAACACCTTCCCCGAACGCCTAAACAGTTCCATCTTGGCACGCAGCGAGTCGGGCACATCTAGGCCAGCACAAAACCGCCAATACTCGGTGTCGCGTCGCTCGGTAGCAACATAGTGCAAAATAATAAAGTCCCTAACTTGGCGCATTTCCATTTGTGTCCGGCGATTAAACTCGTCACGCTCAATGTCAGAGATACCTTGGTGTGGAAAAAATTTAATGAGCTGTAAAGCGAACGCCTGAATTAAATGGATACTGGTAGATTCCAGGGGCTCAAGGAAGCCACTCGACAAGCCGATACTGACAACATTTTTGTGCCAATGCTTGCGGCGCGTTCCGGTTTTGAAGCGAATCAAACGCGGCTCAGCCAGTAAGTCGCCTTGTACATTCTCAAGGAAGCGCGCCTTTGCCTCGTCATCACTGATGAATTTACTGGAATAAACATAGCCATTGCCAACACGGTGTTGCAGAGGAATTTGCCACTGCCAGCCCACGGGCTGCGCAATAGAGCGTGTGTAGGGAACTAATGTCGGCAAAGAGGCGGTTGGTCCGGCAATAGCCGAATCGTTTGGCAGCCAGTGACTCCAGTCGTCGTAGCCGACATTGAGCGTTTGCTCAATCAATAGGCCGCGCATACCCGAGCAGTCTACGAAAAGATCGCCGCCGACAACCTCACCTTTGCTTAAATGAACTGCCTCAATATCACCACTTTGTGGGCACTGCGCGACATGATTGACCATCCCTTCAATACGCACCACGCCCAGGCGCTCGGCGAATCTCCGCAAGTATTTCGCATACAAACCGGCATCAAAATGATAGGCATATGCCAAACCTTCCATATCGGCGTCTTTAAGCCGAGACAAGTGAGTAAACTTGTTCTTGCGAGCCGCCTGATAATTGAGCGAATAGTCCCAGTAATCTTCAGCCACACCCTTCTGCTGCGCTGCCGTCCAAAAATGGCTAAAGGCACAAAATGGGAAATCTTTACCCACATAACCAAAGGTGTGCATATAGCTATGACCTTGATCACGCCAATTTTCGAACTGAATTCCCAGCTTCATCGTCGCCTGGGTTTCTCTTAAGAATTCGCGCTCGTCTAAACCTAGTGCTTGATGCAGCGTTAAAATAGCGGGAATGGTGGCCTCACCGACACCCACAGTGGGAATGTCATCGGATTCTACCAAGGTAATCTCGATGCTGTTGCCCAGCAGCTTGACCAGTAGCGACGCAGTAATCCAACCCGCTGTGCCACCACCGACAACCACCACTTTTTTAATATTTTTTTTCATTCAACTACCTCAAAAAAAAAGCCTCTGCAGTGTCACCACAGAGGCTTAATATCAAAGGTTAAACCTTAGAATTCGTAACTAACACCCATGAGGTATGTTTTACCATAGTTCTGGTAGTCACGAATAGCACCACCACCGAAATCAGTGATGAATGGCTCGTTGGTCAGGTTTTGACCCTGTACAAATACGCTAAGACCCTCGACTCCCATCTCGCTGAAGTCGTAGCCGAGCTGTGCGTCAACCAAGGTTTCGCCATGCATTTCATACTGCTCGGTGTTGAAACCAATCACGTAGATATCGCCACGGAAGTCGCCACGCTTACGCGCACTAACACGAGCCGACAAGCTGCCGTCATCGTAGTAAGCCGTCAGAGTAGAAATTTCCTTAGACAAGCCGGGGATTTCATAAGCATTGCCACCAGCGTCTTTCATATCAGAGTCAATTGACGTGTAGCTACCCATCAAACCAAAGTTATTAAGTGAATCGCTCAGTACACGCATGGGCAGAGAGAACGAGAACTCGTAACCTGACAGGATACCGCCGCCACCGTTGACTGGACCAGAAACAACCGCCAAAGAGTTAACTGCTGCACCACCTTCAGGTGTAGTGGTTGCACCGATATCAATGACCGCCTGACCATTGAAGATCCAGTTAGAGATATCTTTGTGGAAGTAAGCCAAGGCTACATAGCCGTCTTCAGCGAAGTATTTCTCGTACGCAATATCTAAACCCACGGCTTCTTTTGGCTCAACCGTGGTGTTACCACCACCAACGTTCCAGTAGTAGCCGTTGGTTGACGCTGGATTGTAGCTCACAGACATCGACGCGTTCATTTGGTCCATACGAGGACGCGAAATTGTCTTAGCAACACCAAAACGCACGTTATCGGTCTCAGTAAAGCCAAAGTTTAAGTTCAAGCTTGGCAATACATGATTGTAGCTGTGCTCAACGTGGGTAGGCACCGCTTGGAAAAGACCATCGCTGTCTTGGTAGTTACCGTAACCATCAGAAGACTGCTTAGAGTCAACGTAGCGCACACCAACATTACCGGTAATAGCCACGCCATTCAGGTCAGTGTCGATATCCGCTTGAACGAACAACGAAGTAATGTCTTCTTCCACCAACCACGATTTGCTCAAGTGCGAGTTCGAGGTCAAGCTTTCCGAAGTCAACGTGTAGTAACCATCGCGAACCAAGGCTTCTGAATCGATCGCGATCATTTGACCCATACCGATGAAGTCGAGGTTAGCCGTGCCCAAACGGTACTGCTCTGGCACAGGGGCCAAGTCATCAGGGTAAGAAGTCAGCGTCAGGTAGTAACCTTCGCTATCTTTCTGCTTGCTACGCGACTTGTACTGAACACCGTAAGTCACCTGACTGAAAATACTGCCTTCAAGCGCTTGCTCAGCAGCCAACTTCAGGGTATCCATTTGGTCTTCAATATTAGGCGCGTTCAAGAAACCGTCTTGACCGTCACCAGGAACTGTATTGCCGTTACCCCAGCTGAGTGCTGCACCCAACTTGATCAAGTTGAAGTCAGAGTAATCAAGGCTTGGGTTAAAGGTCACGCCACTAAGATCATCAGCAACTGTGTAACCGATAGTATCCGTTGCACCTACACCCGCACCGCGTCCTGTACCCGCGTAAACTTCCATACTGTAAATTTCACGCTTAACGTCAGAATGGCTCATATCGAATTCAACACTCATGCTGTCATCGATCACCCACTCCATATTCGCGCCGAACGATTTCAGCTTCGCTGCACGGTATTCAAAGTCGTTGCGAACAACCGCTTCGTTGGTGATAACACCTTCGGTGACGAAACCGTCTTGTACTGTTACAACATCGGTATGACCACCAGCCCATACGCCAGGAATCTCAATACCACGAAGCGTCTTGGTATCTTTGAAATCCACGTACAATGCGTCGAACGTCGCATGGAAGTTGTCATTAGGCGCCAACTCCAACACACCCATAACGGTGTCGCGATCCAGAATAGAAGAACGTACAAACGGCTTAGCACCGCCGAGAACACGGAAGTCTTGGGTATAATCGTAAGAGCCAGTATCTACTGAACCACCCCACTCAGGGTAATCCACCAAATTCTTAACACCGTCCCAGCCCCAAGCGTTCCAACGCAACTCTTGGTTAGGCGACTCCATAGTTTGAACCGCCAGAGCAACACCAATCGTGTCATCGGCAAACTTATCGATGTAAGACAATGTACCGCGCAGACCGTCATTAGCAACGTCTGAGTTCAGCTTATCAAAGCCGGTTTTTTCGTACTGAACGTTAACCTGAATCTTGCGCTCATCCACGTCCAGTGGGCGGATAGTGCGAAGATCGATAACACCTGCAATACCTTCAGCGTCGATGCTAGCGTCTGGTGTTTTGTAAACAACGACGCCACTCATGATTTCTGAAGGGTAAAGGTCGAATTCTACGCCGCGGTTATCGCCGATAGAAACCTGCTCGCGACCGTTAA
>JBEAQQ010000145.1:0-2611 GCA_041163785.1 Pseudomonadota bacterium | reverse complement strand
TACTGTGGGCCACAAATAACAGCCGTCCGCAGGCCATTGGACGCTTTATCTATGGTTTGGGCTTGTTGATCATGGGCATGATTCTCATGAAAGACAGCATCCAGTTTCTCACTGAATTCATCGACCTCAACGTACTGCGCAATACCCCTGTGTGGGTATTCTTTTTGGTGGGCGCATTGTTAACCGCCGTCATCCAAGCCAGTTCAGCAGCCATGATGATGGCCTTAACCGCATTGCACGGGGGCATTATCGACTTAGAATCGGCGGCAGCCTTTGCTATCGGCGCCGATTTAGGCACCACCAGCACGGTGATTATAGGCTCATTGAAGGGCGCTCGTATCAAGCGTCGCGTATCAGCCATCCACTTCATTTTTAATGTCGTGACCGACATCATTGCCGTGTTATGCCTACCTTGGTTGCTATTTTTAATTACCGATATCCTCCGCATCACCGATCCACTGTTCGCTTTAGTGGCCTTTCACAGTGCCTTCAACATCTTGGGTATATTGATTTTCCTACCGTGGGTACGGGGATTTCAGCGGCTCATTGAACGCCTCATACCCATTGATCACGAAAGTCATCGCACCGTAGACAACGTAGACCCCTCACTGGGTGACGTGGCACTGCACGCCTTGGAACAAGACGTGGCTAGCGCCATACAACACACCTTGTACACCAACTTATCTCGCCTGCCCTCACACCTGCTGGATGCCGCCGATCCGAGTTTGTGCCGTGTGCTTTCCGACTGGGAAACTGAGGATGAATACCATCGCCTGCAAGACAACGAGAACCAGTTAAGCGATTATGCTCTAGATCTGCAGCGTGCGATGGGAGAAACCGACAGTAGTAGAATAAAACAACTTTTGGTGTGCTTGCGAGATTCAAGCTACGCCGCGAAGGCGTTTAAAGACATGCAAGAGGATCTCAATCAACTCTACGACAATCAGCCACCCAAAATACTTAACGCGCTGATCGGAGACAGCATTAGTTTTTACCGCGGCATTATGGTGTTACTCACCACCAACAGCCAATCGGCCACCGAACAACTCCGGGACTTAAGCCTCGCCTTAAAACGCAGCCACAGCGAGTTCGATTTGCAAATTTACAGCATGATTGATCAGCGGCAGCTAAATCGGGAGGACGCGTCGCACGCCCTCAATATGAACAGGCAAATCTTAATTGCTGGGCATTCATTGATTAATGCCTGCAAACATTATTGCCTAACAGAACCGGTTGCTAGAACTCTGTCAGAAATACTCAATTTGGAGCAGTAGCGACACCGCCCTCTCTGCGAGGATCCGCCGCGCCAATTAAGGTATCGCCATGGATAGCAATGGCGTGTACACCACTGTTCATATCTTGCAGCTTAACCTTGTGCCCCAGACGTTGAAGTTGATCGACAAATTCCTCGCTCACCCTTCCTGCCTCGAGTAAAAAGGCATCGCCATTGGTATGGCTCATATTGGGCAGGTTAATCGCTTGCTGTAGGTCCAAGCCAAGATCGAGGTGTGCAATTAGGGTTTTCGCCACGTAGCTAATGATACGCGTGCCACCAGGAGAACCGACTAACAATATTGGCTTACCATCTCTCAACACCATGGTTGGCGCCATCGAAGAGCGCGGACGCTTGCCAGCCTGGACACGATTGGCGACTAATTTTCCATCGCGCTCGTAGCTGAGACTAAAATCAGTCAACTGATTGTTTAGCAAGAAACCGCCCACCATAAGGCTAGAACCAAAGGCCATTTCGATCGACGTGGTCATACTCACGGCATTCCCCTCGCTATCGACGATAACGAGGTGGCTTGTACTGGGAAGCGAATATCCGTCATCGTCGGCATACGTCAACTGAGGCGCAAGCTCCAGAGGCATGGCCTTGCCAGCATCGCGGTGTACATTAATCTGTTCTGCTCTTGCGGCCAAATAACTGGGCGACAGCAATTGCTGTAAGGGCACATCGACAAAATCAGCATCTGCTGCATAGCGTTCACGATCGGCAAAAGCCACCCGCGAGGCTTGGCTATAGAGGTGCCAAAGCGCCGCATCATCGCTGCGATAATCACCTAGCGGAAAATGTTGCAGCATTCCCATGATTTGCAGTACCGCCAGCCCACCGGAGGATGGAGGCATCATGCCACACACGGTATACACACGATAAGGACCGCACAGCGGCTCACGCCAAGTGGGTTGGTAATCGGCTAAGTCTTGTAAAGAAAGGCGACCTGGATGGATCTTAGCCTGCCTCACTGTGTCGACAATGCGTTGGGCTAATTCGCCGCGGTAAAACGCCTCACTGCCCTGTGAAGCAATAGCTTTCAGGGTCTTGGCGTAAGCGGCATTGCGCAGTACCGACCCCGCCGGCAACGGCTGTCCCTGCGGATAAAAATACTCTTTGCCAGGCGATAATTCTGTCAAACCGGGGTGCAACTTCATCGCAAGCAACATAGACAGTCGCGGCGACACTTCGAATCCACGCTCGGCGAGATCAAATGGGTGGGCGAATAGACGCTCCCAAGGCAATTTCCCAAAACGCTGGTGAGCCACCTCCAGGCCTTTTACTACGCCAGGGACACCCACCGACATACCTCCTACAATCGCGTCGCGCCAAGGC
>JBEAQQ010000144.1:0-2926 GCA_041163785.1 Pseudomonadota bacterium | reverse complement strand
TGGGGTCGTAACCTCAGCGACGAGGATATTATCTCCAACAACATCATTACCGCGCCTTTGTACGACTCGTTGCGGGTAGGTGCCTTGCTGCCACCTCGCACCGTGGGTGCCACTATCGGGCTGCAGTTCTAGACCCTGCGTTAATTCATGGTTTCCATAGCCGGCGACTATGCATTTGACCCCATGGATCCCGCACTTTTACGGGATCCATACCCTTTTTTCGACTACCTGCGCGAGCACCATCCCGTGCATCGTTCCCCGCTAGGGTTTTGGGTGGTCACAGGCTTTGACGATAACCGCTCGATCTTGGTGAATAAGGCGTTTGGCCAAGGCGATTTCGTTAAGAATATTCAATTGTTTTACGGACCCGATTTCGATGTAATGTCGCATCCGGCCTATGCTTGGCTATCGCGTGTCTTTGTGATGCAAGACCCCCCTAGGCACACGCGCATGCGCAACCTTATTGCAGGTGCATTATCGCTTAGGCGTATCCATGCAATGGAGCCGCGTATTCGCGAGCTCGCTCGCCGAGAGCTAAAAGCCTTTGCCCACAGTGCCGAATCAGACAACTTTATTACCGGATTTGCTTATTTGTTTCCCACCATGGTGATGTGTGACATGTTGGGTATTCGAGACGGTGAATTTTCAGACCAGCTGCTTCAGCAGTTAAATACAGCCATTGCCGATACCTTTCCTGTCTTTGAAACCCGTGCGCTTGGGCCCGAGGAGTTGGCGAAAGCAGACCGACAAATGGAATTTCTGACGGCGTTCTTTAATGATGTTTTTGAGGATCGACGTAGAAACCCCCGCGACGACCTCACTACAGCCCTCGTCAATGCGCAGGAAGGTAACGACTCACTTACGCCCGAGGAGCTGAGTACTTCGGTGATAGGCCTTTTTGGGGCTGGGTTTGAAACCACCGCGCATATGATTGGAAATGGGGTGTATTTATTCGGCGCCAACCCCGTGGAACGCGCTAGACTGGTTGCCGATCCAAGCCTTGCAGGGGCTGCCACCGAGGAGGTGTTGCGCTACGAATCTTCTCTACAAGCCACTTACCGCACAGCACTAGAAGACCAGATGGTTAACGGTACAGTTATCCCAGCTGGCGATCGTGTGCTAACCATTGTTGCCGCTGCTAACCGCGATGCCTCAGTATTTAGTAACCCTAATTGCTTCGATATTTCACCCCGTGAAGAGAAGCCGCTCACCTTTGGTGGCGGCATCCATTATTGTATTGGCGCCGCATTGGCGCGCCTAGAAGGCAAGGTGTTTTTTGAAGAGCTGGTGTCCAGCTACCCGCGATTCACCGTAGATCTAGAGTCAGCCCAGCTTCGCAAAGCGTTTCTGTTTAGGGGTTTTGAGTATCTGGGTGTGGCATTAAACTGAGGTTGGCACTGCATGACTGAACGCAAATTAAGTTTGGGTTTGTTCATGCCCAATTGTTCCAATATGCCTTCTATTTCCACGACAAACGTCGTACCCGACCAGTGGACATTTGAACACAACAAACATCTGGCGCTAGCAGCTGAGTCTGCAGGTTTTGAGTATTTATTCCCAGTATCGCGATGGCGTGGTTTTGGCGGAGAAACTAACTTTTTGGGCACATCGCTGGAAACCATAACGTGGGCCACCGCGATTTTGCAGAGTACTCAACACATAAAGGTTTTCTCGACCGTACATGTGCCACTGTTCCACCCGTTTGTGGTCGCCAAAATGGGCGCTACGCTCGCGCACATTAGTGGCGATCGTTGGGGGCTTAACGTGGTCAGTGGTTGGAGTGAGCGCGAGTTCAGCATGATGGGCGTAACGCTTGAAGAACATCAGCGGCGCTATGAAAAGACTGCTGCGTTTATCGAAATTCTGCACGGCTTGTGGTCTACGGACAAGCAGCCTGTCAATCACACCAGTGACTGGTATAAAATTACCAATGGCGAGGCCTCGCCAACACCCGCCACCATGCCTGCAATCGCTAATGCGGGCTCGTCTATTGACGGTCGCAACTTAACGGCGCGGCTGTGCGATTGGGCGTTTGTATCGACACCCAGTATCGATGCAGTTGGCGAGGTGGTTAGTGACATTAGATCACGTGCCGCTCACCATGGACGTTCTGTTAAGACGGCTATATTTCCCTTCGTCGTCATGAGAGATTCACGGCAGGAGGCCGAGGCAATATTGGCAGACATTATTGCTGGCAAAGATGTAGTGGCCACCCGGAATTGGTTGCATGACCTTACGGCAGGGAGTGGCTCGTTTGATACTTTTACTGAAAACATGCTCGCTTCGTCGGGGGGCGGTGTGCATGTGCTTGGGACCCCTGACCAGGTCGCGGCCCAGCTAGAGCAGGCCTTTCGATCTGGCGTGGACGCTGTCATGCTCACTTTCCCTCGCTACGCCGAGGGCTTGGCTGCATTTAATGCTCAGGTATTACCGATGCTGAAAGCAAAAGGTATTGTCTAGTGTCGCGTTGAGTTTTCTCAGTTAATTGGAGTGTGTTGCGTGCTCCGCCCAGAGGGTGTCCAATTCCTCTCATTTGAAACATCTTTGATTGGAGTTTTCCGTAAGAATGACCCCCTCCGTAACACTGGAGGCTGCAATGAAGAAGTCACGATTTACGGAGAGCTAGATTTTCGTGTGCTCAAGCGCGCCTTTACCGCTACGTGAACCGGCCTCCAGTTGCCGAGCCGAGATGCGATACCTGAGAATCGACTTGAGGTCGTTGACTGGCGATGGGCAGCTCCTGGCCGAGGCCGTGTAAAAACTCGCTGTCAGCGGGACTATATGTGTCGAGTTTTCCCAAGGCGAGCGAACCTGTCAGATCGCATCCAAGATTGCCTTCGCTCCAACTAGATTCATCGCCCGCTTCATGTTGTAAGCCAGCACGTGCAGGCTCATCTCGGTGCTGACGTTGTGCTTCCGCTTGGTG
>JBEAQQ010000143.1:0-39162 GCA_041163785.1 Pseudomonadota bacterium | reverse complement strand
CATCGGGATCTTGATCATGAGTCTGACGTTTCATCATATGGAGAAATCACTGACGATTTTCGCAAAGTAACTTGATGACTAGAATGTGCCACAGGAGAAGAAGGGCGAATCGGCAGAGGGCGACCCATAGCGGTCATTTAAGGTATTTAGGTAACTGGCTGCGTTGCTCAGTTAAAAAGTCTATCAGCGCTCTGATCTTCGCTGGCATATGTTCTCTTGAGGGAACATATAAATAAAATCCTGGAAAAGGCTGGCACCACTCTTCAAGCACACGAACCAACGAGCCATCATGCAGATACTTCTCTACACATAGGTCTAAATGCTTAATCAGTCCGACCCCATTCAATGCTGCTTCAATCATGTTTTCGTCATCATTGAATATAGCGTTACCAGTGGGTTCAAACCCTACAGCACGGCTTAAATTATCAACGTGGCTGAACTGCCAGTGATCAATTGCGCCGCTGGATGAGAAGCGGTAGGCAAGGCAATTATGGGTAGGTAGATCCTCTGGCGCTTTTGGATACCCATGAGTATTCAGATAGTCAGGTGAAGCGACAATGGCGGGCGTAATTGCGGGTGAAATAGGAATGGCAACAACCCCCTCATCCAAACTTTCACCAAGACGAATACCAACTTCCATACCTTCAGAAATGATGCTTGAGAAGCTGTCATTGATTGAAATCTCAACTCGCACTCTTGGGTATCGCTCAAGAAATTGATCTATAACTGGAACGAGCAAAAGATTCGCAGCTACTCGTGAGGTGTTAATACGAATCATGCCGCTAGGTTCGTTATGAGCTTCACGAAGCTCAGTCACTACACGTTCAATCGAATCAAATGAAGGTATCAAAACCTCCATGAGTTTTTGTCCCTCCTCAGTTAAGGACATGCTACGAGTCGTTCTGTTTAGGAGACGAACACCTAGCTGTTCTTCTAGTGACTTAACATGCTGTGAAAGTGCCGCGCGTGTAATGCCTAATTGATCAGCTGCTTTGGTAAAACTACCTTGCTGAGCAACGTGAGAGAACCAGATCATAGATGGATAGAGTGATGCGTTAAGCGACATATTGTTAAGCTCTGCTAAATTATGATGATATTTTTAGCATATTTTTCTATCCATGTATCATATTTAAACTGCACTCCATCGGTTGAGTTAACCGACTCAAATATCTCTCAAGGAGTGCAGACCATGAAAAGCGTAACTTTTAAAAACCTTAACGGTGCTGACATCACTATGGCGGCGAATATTCATTTTCCAGCAGGGTTTGATGATAGTAAGACCTATCCTGCAATCGTTGTTACTCACCCAGGTGGTGGAGTTAAAGAACAAGCATCAGGCTTATATGCTAAGCACATGGCGGATTGCGGTTTTATTGCTATAGCTTTTGATGCTTCTTATCAGGGAGAGAGTACGGGAGAACCTCGCCAGCTCGAAAACCCATATGTGCGAACTGAAGATATTAGTGCCGTGATCGATTACCTGACGACGTTGAGCTATGTCGATGTGAATCGTATAGGCGCCTTAGGTGTCTGTGCGGGTGGCGGTTATACAGCGAATGCCACGATCAATGATCGCCGTGTCAAAGCCGTTGCTACAGTGAGCGCCGTTAATATTGGACAGATGTTCCGAAATGGTTGGGAGAACACCGTCGCAGACGCTGATGCAGTGGGATATTTGGACTTTGGCTCAAACGCACGCACCAGCGATGCAGACAAAGCTGAGCTTATGCAGATTCCTCTTGCACCAATGCGTAAAGAGGATGCACCAAACGAAGAGCTGGCAGAGGCATGGGAGTATTACCACACGGCACGTTGTGCACATCCTAATGCCCCTGGATACACACTGACTCGTAACCTCAATCAGTTAGTCACTTACGATGCATACAATTTGGCTGAAGCCTTTTTAACTCAACCACTATTGATGATTGCGGGTAGTGAAGCGGGCAGTCGTTGGATGAGTGAAAACCTCATAGAGAGAGCAGCGTCTTCAGATAAGAGCCTAATCGTCATTGACGGTGCAAATCACATGTCAATGTACGATCTGCCAGAGTATGTGAATCAAGCAGTTCAAGCACTGTCTCCGTTCTTTGCACGTACACTGTAAAATTATCTGACTTGTTCAAAAGCCCTTCGTACAGATGGGCTTAGTGCTTTGTGGTAGATACAACTATGAAAACGAGAGAGGTCTAGGGTGAAGTGGCTAATTGTTCTGCTAGTTCTTGGAGTATTAGCAGCACTTGCTGTAGCGCTGTGGGTTGCTCATGTTGAGAATACCCAGCATTCACAGAATCAAGCGTATATAGATCAGCAAGAGCGTTCCGCCTTTCAGTCATCGGATACGGCTGTGATTGTTTTTTCACGTTCAGGAAATACAGGTGTACTTGCGCAGCACATAGCAGATACAACAGATGCGGATATTCACGAAATCTTTGCTAAGGATTATGAATTGGGAATCTCTGGGTGGATCAGCGCTCTGCGTGATGCTAGAAAAACCATAGCGACAATAACCCCAACAGTTCTTAATCTGGAGCAATACACTACCGTTTATCTAGGATCACCAATATGGCTATACAGTCCCGCACCGCCGATATGGCAGTTCGCAAAAGATCAGGACTTCAGTGGTAAGGACGTTATTCTATTTAATACTTTTAATAGCAAGTTTGAACAAAGCTATATCGATGACTTTCGCTCTGAAGTCATGGCTAATGGTGCTAAGTCGTTTAAACACCGATACGTGAATCGAGGGAGAATGGGTAATCAATTGACAACTGAACAGATGCTAGATGTTTTCGACTCAGGAAATCAATTATAGCTATGGTGTGATCTTGGCATACGACTCAAATATGTCTCTTATGCGCCGACAACAGACAAGGCACATATAAGACATTTCCCGAACTTTATTTCCTGGTATGTAAGCGCAAGTCTGAGTTAATTACACCTTAACGATGTTTATATTGCGTAGGGCAATAACCTCGCAGTACTCCCTCGGGGCGCAGTTGTTCGTGTTTGGTCTGGCGGCCACTGACTCTTTTGCGCCACAGACGAAATGAGCTGGGCTTCATTTCGGTGCGCATGAGCTTAATGGTATCGCTCTCGCTCAGGTCGAACTGGGTTTTGATCGCTTCAAAAGGTGTGCGGTCTTCCCAGGCCATTTCGACAATGCGCGAACGATCTTCTTCGGTGAGTTTTGGCATATCTGCTCCTTTTTCTATTTTACGATGCACAAACCTTCCGGGCTCCTCTAACTAAATAGTTTCAAGTGGCGTATAATTCGCGCCATTGAAATTCTCGAGGAAATATCCTGTGGCTCGTAAGACTCCTATTGAACGCTATCGCAACATTGGTATTTGTGCCCACGTTGACGCGGGCAAAACCACTACCACTGAACGTGTACTTTATTACACAGGGCTATCGCACAAGATCGGTGAAGTGCACGACGGCGCTGCAACCATGGACTGGATGGAGCAGGAGCAGGAGCGCGGTATTACTATTACCTCGGCGGCAACCACCTGTTTTTGGGCGGGCATGCAGCAACAGTTTGAGCAGCACCGCGTCAACATTATTGATACCCCTGGGCACGTTGACTTCACGATTGAAGTGGAGCGTTCTCTTCGTGTGCTTGATGGTACGGTTGTCGTATTGTGTGGCTCGTCTGGTGTGCAGCCGCAAACAGAGACCGTGTGGCGCCAGGCCAACAAATATGAAGTACCGCGCATTGTGTTCGTCAATAAAATGGACCGCACCGGTGCAGATTATTTAAAAGTGATCGATCAGTTGCGCACGCGTTTAAAAGCCAACGCTGTGCCAATTCAAATGACCATCGGCGCTGAAGATGAGTTCACCGGCGTCGTCGACCTGATCAAGATGAAGGCCATCATCTGGAACCAGGAAGACATGGGTATGACCTTTACCTATGAAGATATCCCGGCGGACCTACAAGACCAGTGCGAAGAAATGCGCGAATTTATGGTTGAGGCGGCGGCCGAAGCGAATGAAGAGTTAATGGAGAAATACCTCGACGAAGGCGAGCTGTCTGAAGAGGATATCAAGGCGGGTCTTCGTCAACGTACGCTGGCAAACGAGATCGTGTTGGTGCTAGGTGGCTCGGCCTTTAAAAACAAAGGTGTTCAGGCGGTGCTCGATGCGGTTATTGAATACCTGCCGTCTCCCACCGAGGTGAAGGCGATCGAGGGTCACCTCGATGATAAAAACGAGACTTTGGCTGAGCGTCACGCTGACGATAACGAGCCATTTGCAGCACTGGCCTTCAAAATTGCCACTGACCCCTTTGTGGGTACGCTGACCTTCATGCGCGTATACTCGGGCACCTTGCAAACGGGCGATGTGGTTTGGAATGCGGTTAAAGGCAAACGCGAGCGTGTGGGTCGTATGGTGCAAATGCACGCCAACTCGCGAGAGGAAATTAAAGAAGTATGTGCGGGCGATATTGCAGCGATTATCGGCTTGAAAGACGTTACTACCGGTGACACGCTGTGCGATCAAAACAAGGTGATTACCCTTGAGCGCATGGACTTCCCCGAGCCTGTGATCTCAGTGGCGGTAGAGCCGCGTAGCCAGGCAGATCAAGATAAGATGGGTATTGCGCTAGGCAAGTTAGCGCAGGAAGATCCCTCGTTCCGTGTGGCTACAGACCCTGAAACAGGGCAGACCATTATCTCGGGTATGGGCGAGTTGCACCTTGATATCATCGTAGACCGCATGCGCCGTGAATTCTCCGTGGACGCGAATATCGGTAAGCCGCAGGTGTCGTATCGTGAAGCCATCCGCAATACGGTTGAGATTGAGGGCAAGTTTGTCCGTCAGTCGGGCGGTCGCGGTCAATACGGTCACGTGGTCATCGAGTTCTCGCCGTTGCCAGAGGGCGGTGAGTTGCAAGAAGGACTCGACTTCCAAAACGAGATCGTGGGTGGCGTGGTACCCAAGGAATACATTCCGGCGATTCAAAAAGGTGTCGACGAGCAAATGCGCAACGGTGTCTTGGCCGGTTACCCCTTGCTGGGTTTGAGAGCGGTGTTGAAAGACGGCTCATACCACGATGTTGACTCGAACGAAATGGCGTTCAAAATCGCCGCGTCGATGGCAACGAAGAAGTTGCATGAGCTTGGTGGTGCTGTCTTACTTGAGCCTATTATGAAAGTTGAAGTGGCGACACCCGAGGAAAATATGGGCGATGTGGTCGGCGATTTGAACCGCCGTCGCGGCGTCATTAACGGCATGGAAGACAGCCTGTCAGGTAAGATCGTGTTTGCCGAAGTGCCGCTGTCGGAGATGTTTGGTTACGCAACAGACCTTCGTAGCCAAACCCAAGGGCGTGCCACCTACTCCATGGAATTCTTGAAATACGAAGAAGCCCCTAATAACGTGGCGCAAGCAATCATTAATCGCCACTAAGTGTTCGGTGTGGGTGCTGGCCGATAGGCTGGCACCCGATCCGGCGTGGTTGATCTTTATAAAACGTCCCGATTAGCTGGCTTTTTCTTAGTTTTTTTCCTTCTATTTCTTGTTTTCTAATTGGTTTGGCTGATTTCCGGCCGTTATGCGGGAAATGTGTCCATCAAGATTTGTGGAAAATAGTCTCATTCTTCACTGTTATGAGATCGCCATGAATACCCCTGTAGATAACCTCGCTATTCTTCGTCAGTGCGTTCGCCAGCATTTGTATGCCGATGAGACATCCTTGGTGCGAAAGCTCGCTGAGCAAGCCGCACTCGATGTCGAGCAGCGGCGAGCCATTTGTCAGCAGGCGGCGGGGCTTATTGCCGATGTACGTCAGCAAGGTGGCGCCTCGATGATGGAGGCTTTTTTAGCTGAGTACGGGTTGTCTACCCAAGAGGGTGTGGCATTGATGTGCTTGGCGGAAGCAGTGCTGCGAGTGCCTGATGCCACCACGATGGACGCTTTGATCGAGGATAAAATTGTTCCTGGTCAATGGCGTGAGCATTTGGGTCGCGCTAGCTCTCCTCTCATCAATGGCGCGACTTGGGGGTTGCTGATCACCGGCGAGTTACTGTCGCCATCAGATCAGAAGCGCCTGGGCGGTACCATACGCAATTTAGTGAAGCGTCTTGGCGAGCCGGTAGTTCGCCAGGCAGTAATCCAGGTAATGAAAGAAATGGGGCGCCAGTTTGTGCTGGGAACGTCGATGGAAAAGGCGTTGGGTCGCGCTGAGAAAATGCAGCGGCGCGGCTATACCTACTCCTATGATATGTTGGGTGAGTCAGCCCGTACGGCGGAAGATGCTGAGCGTTATCGTCTGGCCTACCAGAGCGCCATTGCTGCGTTGGTGCCGCACTGCCATGGTGATGTGCGAGACAATCCCGGGATATCTGTGAAGTTATCGGCCCTATTTCCGCGTTATGAATACGCGCAGCGCGAGCGTGTGCTAGAAGAACTGGTGCCGCGTGTTAGCGCATTGGCGCAACAAGCCGCCGCGGCCAATATGGGATTTAATATTGATGCCGAAGAGGCGGATAGACTCGACCTCTCCATGGATATTATCGAGGGTGTCGTAAAGACGTCGAAGTGGGGCGATTGGTTGGGTTTTGGTGTGGTTGTGCAGTCCTACGGCAAGCGCGCTAGCTTTGTGTTGGATTGGCTGTATCAGTTGGCACAACAGACGGACAAGCAATTCATGGTGCGCTTGGTTAAGGGCGCCTATTGGGACAGCGAGATAAAGCGCGCACAAGTGATGGGTGTGCCGGGTTATCCTGTGTTTACTCGCAAGGGAAATACCGATATTTCTTATTTGGCCTGTGCTCGGCAGTTGTTCGCTATGGCGGATAGAATCTATCCCCAGTTTGCTACCCACAATGCTCACACTGTTGCGGCTGTCATGGCGATGGCGGGAGGCGTGAGGTACGAATTTCAGCGCTTACACGGTATGGGTGAGTCCTTGTATCGCCCACTGGTCGCTGCTGGGAAAATCCATTGCCGCATTTACGCTCCGGTAGGTGCGCACAGCGATTTGTTGGCGTACTTGGTGCGTCGACTGCTAGAAAATGGCGCCAATAGCTCGTTTGTGCATCAGTTGGTTGATGCGAGTTTGACGCCGGAGATGATTGCTGTCGATCCACTGGCAAGTATCGAGGGTGAAGTTGGCTCGTTAGCTAGCCGGCAAATTCCTGAGCCCGCTGGTATTTTTGGCGCGTCGCGGCGCAATGCCAAGGGTTGGGACTTAACCGATCCTAACGTTGTAGAGCCTATGCTTGAGCAGCGTGCCCCTTTCATGGCAAAGCAGTGGCAGGCACATCCGCTTCTGGCGTCGGATTTTGCAGGGGGGGAGATACAGCGTGTTCGCAACCCCGCCAATCATCAAGATGATATTGGTCATGTGCAGCAAGCTTCGCACGACGATATTGATAAAGCGTTAGCGGCGGCCGAGATCGGCCACGCGCAATGGCAGGCGATGCCAATTGCGGAGCGTGTCGCAGCCTTTCAGCGCTTGGCGGACGCTATGGAGCAGCATTTCGAAGAGTTGTCAGCGCTGGCATGCCGAGAAGCCGGTAAGTCATTGCCAGATGCTGTGGCAGAGGTTCGTGAGGCGGTCGATTTTGCGCGCTACTATGCCACTGAAATAGCCGATGATCCCGGCCGCGGGACGCTGTGTTGCATTTCGCCATGGAACTTCCCGTTAGCCATCTTTATAGGCCAGTGCCTAGGGGCTTTGGCTGCCGGTAATGCGGTGGTAGCTAAGCCTGCAGAGCAAACACCTATTATGGCATTTCGCGCCGTCGAGCTGATGCATGCGGCGGGCATCCCTGTGGCGGCAATGCAGCTATTGCCAGGGCCTGGCAGCGTTATCGGGCAGGCATTGACGTCCGACCCGAGGGTGAAGGGAGTGTGTTTCACTGGTTCAACAGCAACGGCACAGCGTATCCATCGCAATATGGCTGCAACATTGGCCCCCAATGCTGCTTTGATTGCAGAAACCGGTGGCTTGAATGCCATGATCGTTGACTCCACCGCGTTGCCCGAACAAGTTGTGCGGGATGTGATGGCGTCAGCTTTCCAGAGCGCGGGGCAGCGTTGTTCGGCGCTGCGCGTGCTTTACCTGCAAGAGGATATTGCTGACAAAGTGATCGAGATGCTCGTGGGAGCGATGGATGAGCTGGTAGTCGGCGATCCGCAGTGGTTATCTACTGATGTGGGGCCGGTGATCGATGAAGCGGCGCGCGCGCGGATTCAAGCGCATGTCGACGCTTACGCACAGCGAGGTCAGTTGATCAAACAATCCCCTGTACCGAAAGGCGGCACCTTTGTTGGGCCGGCACTCATTAGGATTGATAGTATTGGTGAGTTGTGCGAAGAAATTTTTGGCCCTGTACTGCATATTGTGACCTTTGCCGCCAAAGAGTTAGAGCGCGTGGTGGAGGGAATCAATGCCAGTGGATTTGGTTTGACCTTTGGTTTGCATACGCGGTTAGATTTTCGCGTTAAAGAGATCGGTCAGCGTATAAAGGCGGGTAACATCTATATTAATCGCAACCAAATTGGCGCGGTAGTGGGTTCTCAGCCTTTTGGCGGCGAGGGTCTCTCAGGCACTGGGCCGAAGGCTGGCGGGCCACTCTACGTGGCGCGTATGAGAAGCGATGGCGTGTTGCCACAAGAGGGTGTGGTAGATGATGGTGAGGCCTTGGGTATCGAGTTTATTCAAGGTGCGATTGATCGTCTACTTGCCTTGTCGGCCACTCATCAGGCAACGTCAGTTAACGTGACGGCATTGCCAGGCCCTACCGGTGAATTAAATTTGTACAGTGTACATGGGCGCGGTTTGGTGTTGTGCCTAGGCCCTACACCTGATGAGGCTGTCGAACAGGCGGAGGCGGCGCTAGCGGCTGGTAACTCGGTGCTTGTCGTCGTACAGGCCTCCGATGGGTTGTCAGATGTGTTGGTCAAACATGCGCTTATTGAAGTGTTGTCGGGGTGTGTAACCCCGGAGGTATTGATTGAATTACAGGGGATAAAAGCCGTTGCTTGGTCTGGTGGAGAAGAGGCGGCGAGGCAATATCGCGTCGCTTTGGCTAAGCGCGAGGGTGAGATCTTGCCGTTGGTGATGGATACGACGGTGATGGCGCGCTATCAAACTGAGCGCCACATGTGTATCGACACGACGGCGGCAGGAGGCAATGCGAGTCTGATCGCCGGCGCCGAATAGTTAGACGGTCGACGCCCACCATATCCAGACTTCGCGGCACCAATGTTGCTGCGTGAGTTCGCTAACGATGTGTTTTTCAAACTCGCGTTGGTTGATCGACTGGGCAGCGAGTGCCGCTACCAGTCGCCCTGAAAGACGAATTTCAACATCGACGTATTCGGGGTGATAGAACAGCATGAGATCAACATCGTTGTCTTCAATGGCAATGCCCTCGCCCAGTGCTGCTTCAAGAACCGGGTTCACCTGAGCGGCGATAGCTGCGCGCTTGGGCATGATGGGGCAGGTCATGTCGTGGTAAGGGCGATCGTCAAACGTGTCGATATGGAAAATTACGTGATCGATATCCTCAAACGCCTGCTGCAAAGCGCACACGGCGGTGTCGCCAATAAAGTGTGCTTCGGCAGCACTGACGTAAGGCTTCACCTGGATGTGCATTTCTAACAGGGCTTGATTGCTGGTCGCGCGGGTTTTAAAGCCATGTACGCTGAGTACGCCATCCACCGACATGACGATGTTGCGATATTCATTGACGCGTTCAGCGGGCAGGGCGGTATCAACGAGTTCAGACACGCTCTTGGCAACGAGTTCCCAGCCGATTTTGCCGACCATACCGGCCACGATAACGGCCGCCAAGGCGTCTAGCCACCAGAGCCCTAGCATGGCACCGAGCAGCGCCACGAGCACAACAATCGAAGAAAGCGCGTCAGTGCGACTGTGCCATGCATTGGCAATTAGCAAATCTGAGTTGAGTTCTTTGCCAATTTTTAGGCTGTAGCGGAATATCCACTCTTTGCCAATGACTGAAATGAGCGCGGCAAGGATCGCTGGCCATCCTGGGATGGGCTGTGGGCCTTCATGAAATACGTTCATGCCGATTTCGTAGACCATGCCAAGCCCGACGATAATGAGTATCGTGCCAAGCGCCACGGTGCCTACGGTTTCATAGCGGCCGTGTCCCCAGGGGTGGTCTTTATCTGGGCCACGATGAGAAAGGCGAAGCACCACAATCACCATGAAGTCTGTGGCGAGGTCGGACAATGAGTGGACGCCATCGGCAATCAATGCGGCCGAGCTTGACAGCATGCCCACGACAATTTTGAGCACGCCGAGCAGCAGATCAATGACAGATCCGATGAGGGTAACACGCTCGGCGGCTTGCCGGCGCTGGTCGAGTTCTTCTTGCATAATCCTTCCCTTCGAAGGTGGCTACTTTACCGCAGATAGTGCGCAGTCGCACCCCTATTGTTAAGGCATAATTTGACATGGATGAGGTTGAGTGGATGAATTAATATCGCTTAACAATTAAAACAACGGGGGAAGCCATGCAACAAGCTCAATTTACACATATGAAGGACGGTACTCAGGAAGATTGGTCCATCATTGCAGAAGAATACATTAATTTCGCCAAAGATCTTTCAAAGCGCATCGTCGACCACCTCAATATCTTGAAGGATGATTGTGGCGGTTTTCCAGTCGACCGCTACACTCACTGCTTACAAACGGCCACGCTTGCTCACAAAGATGGTAAGGATGACGAATACGTGGTGTGTGCCTTATTGCACGATATCGGTGATACGCTAGGTACCTACAACCATGCCGACATGGCGGCAACCATCTTGGAGCCCTTTGTGAGTGAGGCCAATTTTTGGATGGTTAAGCACCATGCTATTTTCCAGGGGTATTACTTCTTCCATTACATCGGTATGGATCGCGATATGTACAAGCAGTACGAGTCAAGCCCCTATTATGCGCAAACGCGTGAGTTCGTTGAGAAGTATGATTCGCCAGCGTTTGACCCAGAGGGTGAGACTTACCCGATTGAATTCTTTCTGCCGATGATTGAAAAGGTATTTTCTGCGCCGCGGAAAACGCTTTATAAAGAGGTAATGGCCTAGTCGTGCCGGCGGCCTCGTTCTGGGGCCGCTATTTAACCCGCTTCACGCGTATACGTTTTTTTGTCCCTTCCTGAGAGAAAAAGAAACTGCCCAGTGCACCGCGCTGGATGTAGGCTTGGCCATTATCTGCACTGTATACAAAGGGCTTGTTGTCTAGCTGTCGCCACACTTGACCATTGCTTAGGGTGATTTGGCTCTTGCCGTTACCTTGAGAAAAATCGCTGACCTCTACGTCTAGTCGGTCGGGGATTTGTTTGGCAATCTCTTTTTCTTCAAAGCCAAAAATCTCTTTAAAAGGATTGCTAAAGACGCTGCTGTTTGTCGTTGTTTCTTTAGCGCTGGCTTGGTGTGGGGCGTCTTGCTGACCGCCAATGGCGTCGTAACAGGCCAGGCGTTGATCCGCCGCCGCGATGCCGCGGCAGTGGTTAAGATCGTCGTTGAGCGAGGCCGCCATGGCACTGCTGGCGAGGGTGAGGCCAATTAGAGTTAGTGTTTTGCGAAACATATTATCTCCATATCGCCTGCGGCTTGGGTGCCATGGGGGTGTGTTTAATCGTCCAAGAAACTGCGTAGGTGTTCAGAGCGCGAAGGGTGACGCAATTTGCGCAGAGCCTTGGCTTCGATCTGACGAATACGCTCACGGGTAACATCGAATTGCTTGCCCACTTCCTCGAGGGTGTGGTCGGTATTCATGCCGATACCGAAGCGCATGCGCAATACCTTGGCTTCGCGAGCGGTCAAGCCCGACAATACACTGCTGGTTGCTTCTTGTAAGCCTTCACTTGTGGCTGATTCCACCGGCGACTCGATGGACACGTCTTCAATGAAGTCACCCAGATGCGAATCTTCATCATCGCCAATCGGGGTTTCCATAGAAATAGGTTCTTTGGCGATTTTAAGCACTTTGCGGATCTTATCTTCTGGCATGTCCATGCGCTCACCCAGCTCTTCAGGCGTGGGCTCGCGACCCATTTCTTGAAGCATTTGGCGTGAAATACGGTTCAACTTGTTAATGGTTTCAATCATGTGAACCGGAATACGGATGGTGCGAGCCTGATCGGCAATCGAACGGGTAATGGCTTGTCGAATCCACCAGGTTGCATAGGTAGAGAACTTATAGCCGCGGCGGTATTCAAATTTATCGACCGCCTTCATTAGACCAATGTTGCCCTCTTGGATGAGATCCAAGAACTGTAGGCCGCGGTTGGTGTATTTTTTGGCAATCGAAATCACCAGACGCAAGTTGGCTTCAACCATGTCTTTTTTGGCTCGGCGGGTGTGTACTTCACCCATCGACATGCGGCGGTTGATTTCTTTGATATCGGCGATACTGAGATCGCTGATTTCTTCGATCGCGGCCAGTTTACGCTGGGCGCGTAGAATCTCGTTACGGTTTTGCTCAAGTTTTTCAGAGTAGGGTTTGCCGGCGGCGATTTGCGCGTCGACCCACTCGAGATTGGTTTCGCTACCTACAAAGCTCTTGATGAAGTCTTTGCGTGGCATGCCGCTAACTTTGATGACCAAGTCAGAAACGATGCTCTCTTGCTCGCGAACGCGTGCTAATGTGTCGCGGACATTACTGGTCAGCGGGTCAAACATGCGTGGAGTCAGTTTCAGGAACTTAAACGTTTCGCCGAGTTCTTCCAGAGCTTTGGTCGCTTGCTTGCTGCTGCGGCCGTGCTTAGCGATGGCTTCGTCTGCTTTCTTGCTCAGTTTGGTGAGCGCCTCAAAGCGACGCGCGGCTTCCTCTGGGTCGGGGCCGTTATCGGGGGTTTCATCGGCATCGTCGTCGGCATTGTCGACATCGTCTTCGTCTTCGTCGTCATCAGGCGCCGCTTTTTCTTTGGCTTTGACAGCGACTTCCAGTTCTTCTTTTTCTGGAGCAGTGGTGTCAAAGGGGTCGAGGAAGCCAGAGATGATTTCGTCGAGACGACGCTCTTCGTCGGCAACTTTCGCGTACTCTTCAAGGACGTGATCTACCGAGCCTGGGAAGCAGGCGAGGGCGGCCATGAGCTCGCGGATACCCTCTTCGATACGTTTGGCGATGGCAATTTCGCCTTCGCGAGTCAGTAGTTCAACGGTGCCCATTTCGCGCATGTACATGCGAACGGGGTCGGTGGTGCGCCCGGCTTCTTGTTCCACGGCGGCCAGTGCGGCAGCCGCTTCTGCTGCGGCGATATCGTCGGATGAATCGCCGCCACCTTCCATGAGGAGTTCGTCGGCGTCGGGGGCACTTTCAAAGACTTGAATGCCCATGTCGTTGATCATCTGGATGATGTCTTCAACCTGGTCGGGTTCCGAAATGTCCTGCGGCAGGTGATCATTTACCTCGGCGTAGGTCAGGTAGCCTTGCTCCTTGCCTTTGGCAATGAGGTCTTTGAGTCGCGATTGCTGTGAGAAAGAGTCAGACATAGTGTCTACGTTACCTTCTGGGTTGATCCGATGAAAAAATAGCCGTGCATTATAGCCTATCTTTTGATCGCTTAGCTATTGTTCACTATCACTTTTTACGTTGTTTAGCTTGTAAAGATAGCAGTAATTCACGTTTTTGCTCGGGGCTTAATTCGCTGTAGGGAATATTGAGCAAATCCTGCCGCTGAGCATGGCGTTGGTGGTTCGTCAATTGGTGGTTGAGATGCGACAAAATATCCAAAAATTCCTGCTCAAAACCTTCGTCTGGAATCAGTGGATCTAGGGCGGCATAGGCGGCGAGTCGGGCGCTGTTCATCGCGCCATTTTCGCCACCGGCGACATGGCCAAACAGCGACGCGGTGTCCATCTGCTGTTGATGTTTGATCAGCTCGATTAGTGAGGCGAGCAGGGCGATGTCTTCATCGGCGCTGTGCGCGAGGGCCTCAATCTTCATGGCTTTGTGTGCGATGTGCGGGTGATGGATAAGCAAGCAGATGGCTTTTTGAGCCGGTGACTGGTTGATGCGCAGCTTAAAATTGCCCGATGCGACGGCAGGCGAAATGGGTTTTTCACTGCCGGTTTTTTGCGGTGGGCGTTTGTTGGTCTGCTGTTGGCCCTGCTCGCGTTGCCACTGCGCTGCATCGTGCTGGCTAGTGGCGACATCGGTGAGGGCTTGCAGGCGATCTTCGCTGACGCCAGTGCGGCGGGCGAGTTCACTGACCAGTAGCGATTTAAAAATACCTTCACTAACGTGACCTATGAGGGCGGTGGCGACCTGGCTGAAGCGTGCTCGTCCATCCATGGTTTGAATATCTATGCCTTCGGCGGCGAGGGTAAATAGATAATCCTCAAGTGGCAGCGCCTTGTGCACCAGTTCAGCAAAATATTCCGCGCCACGCTGGCGCACGAGGGTGTCTGGATCCTCGCCATCAGGCAGGAACAAAAAGCGGATTTGTCGACCATCCTTCAGGGTGGGAAGGGCGTTATCGAAGGCGCGCCGCGCCGCTTTGCGTCCAGCTTCGTCGCCGTCGAAACAAAACACCACTTCGGCGGTGTGGCGAAAAGCCAGTTCAAGGTGCTCGGCGCTGCTGGCTGTGCCGAGCGTGGCAACCGCGTAGCGAATGCCGTGTTGGGCGAGCGATACCACGTCCATGTAGCCTTCCACGATAAGCAATCTTGGCAAGTCGCGCATCGCTTGGCGTGCTTCGTATAGGCCGTAGAGTTCTTTTCCCTTATGGAAAATGGGCGTTTCTGGCGAGTTCAGATATTTGGGTTTTTCATCGCCAAACACTCTGCCGCCAAAACCGATGCAGCGCCCGCGATTGCCGCGGATGGGGAACATCAAGCGATTTCTAAAGCGGTCGTAGATGCGGCCCTTGTCGTTTTCTACGATCAGGCCGGAATCCATCATCATGGCCTTGTCACTTTGATCTTTGAAGAGGTGGTTGAGGACCTTATCCCATGCGTCGGGGGCGAAACCAATGCCGTATTCCTGAGCGATTTCGGGGCTGATACCGCGCTGTCGGACATAGGCATTGGCGACTTGCGAATGTTGCATCAGGGTCAGCTGTTCGCGATAAAAACGTGCGGCGCCCTCCATGATGTCGTAGAGGTCACGCTTGCGTTTCTGGGATTTTTCCTGCTGCGGATTGAGTTGCTCGCGCGGGACTTCTAGGCCGTAGTAGTGGGCGAGGTTTTCAATGGCTTGGGGGAAATCTAGGCGCTCGTAATCCATGACAAAGCTGAGTACGTTGCCGCCGGCGCCACAGCCGAAGCAGTAGTAAAATTGCTTGTCGGGATTGACTGAAAAAGAGGGTGACTTCTCTTCGTGGAAGGGGCACAGCGCTTGGTAATTGCGACCCGCCTTCTTGAGTTTTACGCGCGAGTCGATAATGTCGACGATATCAGCGCGTTCGACTAAGTCATCAATAAAATTTCTGGGGATTTGCCCGGCCAAAGGCGACCTCCGCTAAGGTGGATTTAGCTGAGACGGTCTTTAACCTGCTTGCTGACGATCGCCATGTCGGCGCGACCCTGCATGGGGCCTTTCAGCATGCCGACGACCTTACCCATATCGCGCATGCTTTCTGCGCCTGTCTCAGCGATTGCTGCGTCGATCATAGCATTGATTTCGTCAGCTGTCAGAGGCGTGGGTAGGAAGGTCTGAATGACTTCAATTTCGGCGACTTCGATAGCGGCGAGTTCGTCGCGACCGGCGCTTTCATATTGGCTGATGGAGTCGCGGCGCTGCTTCACCATTTTATCGAGAATGGCGATCACGCGGTCGTCATCGAGTTCGATGCGCTCGTCGACTTCAATGCGTTTGAATTCAGCTTGAATGAGGCGAATGGTGGCTAGGCGCTCTTTTTCTTTCGCGCGCATAGCATCCTTCATGGCTGCTTTGATGTTGTCTAAAATCTCAGATGCCATGATGTTTTTCCTCTAAATAAGACGTGTTGTTCGAGAGTGTACTAGTGGCCACCACAGGGAGCAGTGGCCTGGCAAAGCCAAAGACTAGTAAAGACGCTGGAACTTGCGGCTCTCGCGAGATACCTTTTTAGCGTGACGCTTTACAGCGGCAGCAGCAGCGCGTTTACGAGTAGTAGTAGGCTTTTCGTAGAATTCACGCTTGCGAACTTCAGCCAAAATACCCGCTTTTTCGCAAGAACGCTTGAAGCGACGCAGTGCGATATCAAAGGGCTCGTTTTCTTTTACCTTAACGTAAGGCATTAAAATCACCTGTCCATTATTTCTAGTCAAAATTATCAGCAGCATCGAAAAAATGTACGACACTGCACATAGGGGCGCGAATTCTATACCGGCTTGTTAGAATTTGCAATGCTATTTATTGCGCTTTTCTAGCCTTGGTCACAGGATAGCATTATCATGCTCACCCACAGTTAAATGAGGTAGTAGAATGTTGGTTTTGGGGATTGAGACGTCCTGCGATGAAACGGGGATTGCGCTCTACGATACTGAACGTGGATTGTTGGCTGAGGCACTGCACAGTCAAATAGCGGTACACCGCGAATACGGCGGTGTTGTGCCCGAACTTGCCTCGCGTGACCATATTAGAAAAACCCTGCCGTTGATCGATGACGTTTTGCAGCGCGCCGGCATCGAAAAATCTCAGCTCGATGGCATTGCCTACACGTCCGGTCCCGGTCTGGTGGGGGCGCTCATGGTGGGTGCCGCAGTGGGTAAGGCCATGGGCTATGCGCTGGGTATTCCCGCGCTCGGTGTGCATCACATGGAAGGCCACTTGCTTGCCCCTATGTTAGAAGATGAGCCGCCTCAGTTTCCTTTTGTGGCCTTGCTTGTGTCGGGTGGCCATACGCAATTGGTTGATGTTGAGGGTATCGGCCGTTACACCTTGCTCGGTGAGTCGGTTGACGATGCGGCGGGTGAGGCCTTTGATAAGGCGGCTAAAATGCTTGGCTTACCCTACCCTGGTGGCCCCCATGTCGCCAAGTTGGCAGAAGCAGGTAACGCAGAACGATTTGCCTTTCCGCGTCCCATGGTGCGCCAGGGTGGTTTAGATTTCAGTTTTAGTGGTTTGAAGACAGCGGTACTCAATGCCGTAAATGCCTGTAAAGATGCTCAGGGCGACGTTAGCGATAGCGACGCCGCCGACATCGCGGCGAGCTTTCAGGCCGCTGTGGTGGAAACCTTGATGATCAAGTGTCGCCGTGCGCTTAAAGAAACGGGGCGCAAACAATTGATTATTGCCGGAGGGGTGAGTGCCAATCGCGCATTGCGTGATGCGTTGGAATCCATGGTGGCTAAGCTCAATGCCAAATTGTTTTATGCGCGTCCGGCCTTTTGTACCGATAACGGCGCCATGATCGCCTATGCGGGGGCACAGCGTTTGGCAGCCAACCAGCGTGACGATTTATCAATAGTCGCAAAAGCGCGTTGGCCGATGGCTTCGTTGCCACCGATTGGAGAGCTTGCCTAGTGGATATTGTCTACATAAAAGACCTGCGAATCGATACCGTGATTGGTATCTACGACTGGGAACGTGAGATCAAGCAGACCCTGGTGTTAAATGTCGAGATGGGGCATGACAACCGTCCCGCGGGCCACAGTGATGACATTGCGCAAACGTTGGATTATTTCACCATTTCGCGCCGCTTGATCGAGTTTGTTGGGCAGTCAGAAATGCTGCTGATAGAGCGTGTGGCGGAGGAGTGCGCCGCACTGATTATGCGTGAATTTGGCGTGCGTTGGATTCGCTTGCAGGTAGGAAAGCCCGGTGCGGTGTCTGAGGCAGCTGATGTTGGTGTGATCATCGAGCGAGGCGCGCGTGACTGAGCGTCGCATCTACCTAGGTCTGGGCAGTAGTGAAAATCGCTACAGCAATATTCGTGCGGGTGTCGACGATCTGCGCATGGCCTTCCCTGACATGTTAGTGTCGAGTGTCTACGAAACCGAGGCGATTGGATTTGACGGTGATCCCTTCCTCAATCTGGTGGTGGGTTTCAATAGTGGTATCGGCCTGAGAGAGCTTTTTGTCATGACGCGGGCGATTGAAGAGGCGCACGGCCGTCGCCGTCACTCACCTAAGTGTTCTGGCCGTATGCTCGACATCGATATATTGATATTCGGCGATGTTGTGGGCGAGGAGGCTGGTATCTCGCTACCCCGTGCAGAAATTATCGATAATGCCTATGTACTATGCCCCTTGGCAGAGATTGCGGGCGAAGAGCGCCATCCCGTCAGAGGTTTGAGTTATGCCAAATTGTGGGCAGACTTCGGTGGTGAACAAGCCATCGCCAAGGTAGACTTCCATTGGTAGCTAGGGAGATACGACATGTTGTCATGGGTAGATAAGTGCATCATTGGGTTTGATAAGTCGCTGCGTACCTTGGTACCCGGTGCGACACAGGGTGAGCGAGCGTCGCCGGCTGACAGCCAGCCAGAAACCGAACACGATGATGCTACGCGCAAGCATATTGCGGGTTTAATGCGTATTAATCACACCGGTGAAGTCTGCGCCCAAGCCCTCTATCAAGGGCAGGCCCTAACCGCCAAACTGCCCGAAGTGCGCGCCGAAATGGAGCACGCCGCCGCCGAGGAGCGCGATCATTTGATGTGGTGCGAGCAACGACTAAAACACCTCGGTGCTCACACCAGTGTTCTAAACCCTGTATTTTACGCCGCCTCCTTTGCCATGGGTGCCGTGGCGGGTAAGTTGGGCGATCGCTGGAGCCTGGGATTTGTCGCCGCTACCGAGCAGCAGGTCTGTGCGCACTTAAGCGCTCATCTGGAGCAAATTCCAGAGGACGATGTAAAAACGCGGGCTATTTTGGAGCAAATGCATATCGACGAGGCGCGTCATGGACATGCGGCCTTGGCCGCCGGCGGAACGCCATTTCCCGATTCAGTTCAGCGCGCCATGACCGCAATGTCGAAGGTGATGACGCGCACCACCTATCACATTTGATGCTTGCGAACGTTTGACTAAGTCCTCGAGTTCTCGTCTGAGACCTGTAGACGTAATCGAAGACTCCTTAGGTTGGGCTGGCCCTTGCGATAAGTGCCGCCCGATCAACTCCCTCGGGCAGTGCGCCGTAGACCCATCCCTGTGCCGTTTCACTCAAGCGTGCCTCGCAGAAAGCGTCAGCAACCCATGCGGGTGAATAGCGATAGAGTGCCGCGGCTTGGCTGCAGATCGCCATTTGACCGACCCAGTGACGGGCATGGTCGGGGGGGATGCCTCGGCTAAGCTGTTGTTCTAATTGCGCGATCGCCACGCTCAGTGCCGGGTGCTGTGAGGCTGCCTTAATGTCGTTGAGGAGCACGTGGCCGCTTTCTGGATGCGTATGAAGTGCGCGAATCACGTCGAGGCACTGGACGTTGCCGCTTCCTTCCCAGATAGCGTTAATGGGTGATTCACGAAACAATCTGGGCATCACATGATCTTCCATGGCCCCGCTGCCGCCGATACACTCCATCGCCTCGTAGGCATGGTTTGGGGTGCGTTTACATATCCAGTATTTGCCTACCGCCGTGGCCAGTCGCAGTAGCGCGGTGTTGCCTTGGTCGGCGGCATTGGCTAAGTGGATAGTCATCGCCAGTGAGGCCTCGCTTTCCAATGCGAGGTCGGCGAGTACGCCCATCATTAAGGGTTGTTGAGAAAGCTTGGCGCCGAAGGCTTCGCGTTGTTGGCAGTGGTGTATGGCTTGTGCTGTGGCTTGGCGCATGCCCGCAGATGAGCCAATCATGCAGTCAAAGCGGGTCGCGGAGACCATGTCGATAATGGTGGCCACACCGCGGCCTTCTTCCCCTAATCGCCAGCCCATCGCGCCGCGCAATTCTGTCTCGCTCGAGGCGTTGGAAACATTGCCCATCTTGTTTTTCAGGCGTTGTACTTGGAGGGGGTTTTTGCTGCCATCGGGCCGCCAGCGGGGCACAATAAAGCAGGTGGGACCAGCGCTAGTTTGGGCGAGAACCAAAAATAAATCGCACATCGGTGCCGACACGAAATATTTGTGACCGCTCAATAAATAGCGTTCACCCAGTTCGTCGCTGCCATCGAAGTGAGCGACAGTACTGTTGCTGCGCACGTCAGAACCACCCTGTTTTTCGGTCATAGCCATGCCTACGGTTAAGCTTTGCTTGTCAGCATCTGGGCGGTTGGCTGCATCGTAATGGGTGTTGAGAATTTTCTCGGCGAAATGTTGGTAGAGCTTGTCGTCGTGGCGCAGCGCAGGAATGGCAGCGGCGGTCATGGTGATCGGGCAGCCGTGCCCCGCCTCCACCTGAGCCATTAAATAGTATTTGCTGGCGCGCACGAGATGGGCGTGATGTGCACCCTGCCAGTGATGGCTGTGTAGGCCTTCGTGACAGGCCTTTGCCATAAGTTGGTGATAGGCGGGGTGGAAGCGGACTTCGTCGATGCGCTCGCCACGCCGGTCATGGCTAAAAAATTCAGGCTTATGTTTGTTGGCGTCATGCCCCAAATCCAGTGCCTCAGCGCTGCCGCACCAGTCACCGAAGGCTGTGATGTCAGCTGTATTGTTCAGACCACTGCGGCTTAGCATGTCTTGCAAGGCGCGATCGTTTGCCGCCATGCGGTAGTCGCTCAATGGCAGTGGTTGGTTTTCCACATGGTGGGTTTCGGCCCAAAATGGAGTGCTGGGTTCAAAGGGATGGCGCATCGGGGTGTCTCGCTGTTTTTTGTACAGCATATGTCCTTGCGATATTTGAGCAAGCTTAGATACCGCCAGTGGGGTGGTGCTGGCGGTAAATGACTTTTAAAGGTCGACGGTAAGGTTGTCGATGAGGCGAGTCGTCCCTAATTTGGCCGCCGCCAATATGACGAGCTGATCGCTTGTCCCTGTGGGCGCCATCAAAGTTGTTGCATCCCGAACTTCCACATAGTCAATCACAAAGCCGGCATCGATCAATTGTTGCTTGGCGGATTCAATGAGCGCCCCAAAATCTCGATGGCCGTCCGAAATGGCCTGCTTGATAGTGGCTAAGGAGCGGTAAATAACGGGCGCAATAGCGCGTTCTTGGTTGCTGAGATAACCGTTGCGTGAGCTGAGCGCGAGCATGTCATCGGCGCGCGCGGTTTCCTCGCCGATAATATGGATAGGAATACAGAAGTCCTTCACCATTTTGCGGATCACGGCGAGTTGCTGGAAATCTTTCTGTCCAAAAATCGCCACATCGGGCTGCACAATGTTGAATAGTTTATTGACTACGGTGGTGACGCCATCGAAATGACCGGGGCGCGCCGCACCGCACAAAGTGTCAGTGATGATGGGTACTGAGAGTTTAGCGTGGGGGAGCATGCCCTCGGGATAAATATCATCCACGGTGGGAGTAAAAAGCAAATGCGCTCCGGCCTCAATCAGCTGCTGTTGGTCAGCGGCGAGAGTGCGTGGATAGTTGTCTAGGTCTTCGTTGGCGCCAAACTGTAGAGGGTTGACGAAGATACTCACGACGACGATATCGGCTTCTGCTTTGGCGCGGTGTACCAGTTTAATATGGCCAGCGTGTAGATTCCCCATGGTGGGTACAAAAGCAATCGACTTGCCCTGGCGGCGGGCATTCTTCAACTCGGCGCGAAGGCCTTGAATATTGTTGATTGTTTTCATGCTAGTCACCTGCGTCACGAAGATCGGGCGCGGATTATGCCTGAGCCATTTGGCTCAGGCAACTACTACACGAATTGGTGTTCCAGGCTGGGGAAAGATTTGTCTCGGACGGCGTCGCGGTAGGCAGTAAAGGCGGCTTTGATGCTGGCATTACCGGCCATAAAGTTGCGCACAAATTTGGCTGGGCGCGGGTTTAAACCCAGTAGGTCGTGCATCACGAGGACCTGGCCACTGGTGTCGGCCCCAGCACCGATGCCAATGGTGGGTATGCTTAGGCTCTCAGTGATGAGCTTGGCCAGTTCACTGGGGACACACTCCAGTACCAACATGCACGCACCGGCGGCTTCAACGGCGAGGGCATCAGCCAGAATGGCGTCGGCTTGTTCGGGGAGACGGCCCTGTACTTTAAAGCCTCCCAGTTGGTTGACAGACTGGGGTGTTAAACCGAGGTGTGCACATACGGGTACGCCGCGTTCGACAAGCTTGGCAATGGTTGGGCAGAGCCACTGGCCACCCTCCAATTTGACGCAATGCGCGCCAGATTGCATGAGAATCGCTGCGTTATCCATGGCCTGTGCTTCGCTGTGATAACTCATGAAAGGCATGTCGGCAATAATAAAGGGCGTGCTGGCGCCAGCGGCGACGGCAGCGGTGTGATAGGCCATGTCGTCGACGCTGACAGGCAGTGTCGAGCTGTGACCCTGTAGTACCATGCCAAGCGAGTCTCCGACGAGGATGGCTTCGATTCCCGTCTCACAAGCTACCCGAGCAAACGTCGCATCGTAGGCTGTGATAACGGTGATTTTTTCGCCGTTATCACGCATGGTTTGGAGGGTATGGGTCGATACAGAGCGCGTCATAATGATGGCCTATAGCAAAGTTGGGTTGTAGAAATGGCGACCACTGCGGGTGCGCAGAATCTGTTCGACGAGTTGCTCGTAGTCATTGTCGCTGTGGGCGAAATCAATATCTTTTGAATTCACAATCAGCAGCGGCGACTCGTCGTAGTAGAGGAAGAATTCACTAAAGGTCTGGTTGAGTTCTTCGAGGTATTCTCGGTTGATGCTGCGTTCAGAGGCAACGCCGCGTTGCTCGATGCGCTGCATCAGCGTGTCGGTGGGGGCTTGCAGATAGACCACAAGGTCCGGTTTAGGCGCGTCGATGAGCAGTTTGTCATACACCTGTTCGTAGAGCTTAAACTCTTCATCGTCCAGGTTAACCTTGGCGAACAATTTGTCTTTTTGCATCAAAAAGTCGAACACGCGGGTGCTGGCGAATAAATCGTCTTGGCGCATATCCTGAATTTGTTGGCTGCGCTGAAACAGAAAAAACAGCTGGGTGGCGAGAGCGGCTTGGCGCCGATTTTGATAGAAACGGTCAAGGAAGGGGTTGTCGTTGATGTTTTCCAACACCACCTCGCTGCCTAAGGTATCCGCCAAGCGTTTTGCGAGCGTCGTTTTGCCGACACCAATGGGGCCTTCAATCGCAATGAGTTTGGGCATTTGGCTAAACACGCACAGCTATCCTTGTAGTTGTTCCCAAACTTGTTGGGCCGTTTCAAGCGGGCGAAGATCGTTGTCTATCGCTTCATTGAGACAGTCTACCACGCGACGACCATCAGGGAAGACCAGTGTTGCATCAATATCCGCCAGGGGGTGTAAAACGAAGTCGCGTTCGTGGGCGCGAGGATGCGGCACGGTTAAGCGTGGGTGGTCGAGGGTCTGCGCACCGAACAGGAGCAGGTCGAGATCAAGCGTGCGCGGTCCCCAGCGAATGTCCCTGACGCGCCCATGCCGTTGCTCAATAGCCTGCAGCGCGTCTAGTAACGCTAGCGGCGCTAGATGGGTATTGATTTGTGCCGCGGCATTCACGTAGTCGGGTTGGTCGCCTGGGCCGACGGCGCGGCTGCGGTAGGTGTTGGATACCGCGGTCAGTAGACAGTCCTCAATCTGGGCTATCTCGCGCAGCGCCACAACAATGTGCTCGCTGGGATTATCTAAATTGCTGCCTAGGCCGATGAATGCGGTGGTCATTAGTGTTGCGGGCGACGACGGCGACGGCGAGGGGGGCGACGGTGTTCCTCATTCCGATTTTCGCTGTGATGTTCATGTTGCGAAGGGCTGGGTAGTGGATTGTCGCGCTGATAATCTGTCCACCAGGCACCCAAATTCCCGGTGTTTTCTCCAGCTGATTCGCGTAGCAGTAAAAAGTCATACGCGGCGCGGAATCTTGGGTGGGCGGCAGTGCGCTCTGGGCGTTTGCCCTGGATATTGGGAAGACGGAATTGTAGATCCCAAATCTCACGCACAGTGATAGTAAAGCGTTTAGGAATGCTGATCTGTCCCAATTGCCCACCAATGACTTGTTGGCAGGCTTGTGCATACGCATCTTGGGGTTTCATGCTCTTTGAAAGTTTGGCGGTGGACTCTTGCAGTGGGGGCCAGAGCATGGCGGCGATAATAAACGCGGGCGTGACCGATTTTTCCTGGGCGATACGTGCATCGGTATTTTTTAGGGCCTGCACGATCATGGCGTGGTACATCTCGCTGTCTTTGCTGTGGGCCAATGCCCATTCTGTTTGTGCAAAGAGATGCTTGTAGAGTCCGAGTCTGCGCAACTGATAGAAGGTTCGTTCGCCGTAGCCAGATTGAAACAGCTTCAGCATTTCATCAAATAGGCGTGCCGAAGAAACGCTGTCGATCAGGTTGGCAAGCGATTCGATGGGGGCCTCAGTTTCCGGTGCGATAGTAAAGTTGAGTTTGGCGGCAAAGCGTGCCGCGCGAAGCATGCGAACGGGATCCTCACGGTAGCGCGTCTCGGGGTCGCCGATCATGCGCAAGATGCCGTCGTGTAGGTCACCTAGTCCGCCGGTGTAGTCGTGGATAGTGAAATCCTGGGGGTCGTAATACAGTGCGTTGACGGTAAAGTCTCGGCGAATGGCGTCTTCCTCAACAGTACCGAACACGTTGTCGCGCAGCAACATGCCGCTATCGCTTTGGCGTGACTGGTTTTTGCCGAGATTGTCGTCTTGATCGTGGCTACCGCGGAATGTAGTCACCTCGATGATTTCGCGGCCTTGCCTGACGTGTACAATCCTAAAGCGCCGTCCTACAATGCGAGAGCCTTTAAACAGTACGTGTACTTGTTCTGGTTTGGCGTCGGTGGCGACATCAAAGTCCTTGGGGTGGCCGCCTAGTTGCAGGTCACGAACTCCGCCGCCTACTAAGTAGGCCTGATAGCCAGAAGCTTGTAATTTTTTAATGACCGCTTGTGCGCCGCGGCTAATGTTGCTGCGGGATATGTCGTGTTCATCGCGCGGAATGATAACTTTCTTGGTCGGTGATTTGGTCAAGGCGTTTAGTTTCTTTTTGAGCCAGCGTCTCATTGGCTATTGTTACTCCAGGGCAAATGCCGAGTGTTCTCCATGGTTGGGCACAATAGTAGAGGAATTGGCGCCAAGTATCTATCCATGAATAGCATTGATGAGATTTTAAGCAGGCGTATAGTGAGAAACACGAGGCCCAGATAAACGAAAGGGAAGCTTCGCTTCCCCACCCAGGTCTCTGTATTATTTTTATTAGACTTTGCTAATTCTTATTTATTTTTATTACTAAACGTTCTTATTTTTATTACTAATTATTATTTTTATTGGCGGTATAACAGCAGGTACCGTGCCAACTTTTGTAAATATTTGATTTTTAATAAAATAAAAATTTTAATGGAGATTTTGAGTGGGTTTTTAGTTGCAAGTGTTACTAAATTGCACGAAAAAATCATTCCAAAGGAAACACTTTTGTGCAATGAGTGGCCGGTAACATTTCTATGGGTAACAGGCCGCTGTGAGTTATTGCCGAGTGAATTAATCTACTTTGGCGCTTTTGCTTTTGCGTCGCGGAATGCCTAGCCGTTGGCGTCGCTCCCACAGGCACTTGCGACTCACGCCTAGTTTTTTGGCAAGCTCGGTTTCGTTCATGCGGTCTTGGTTTTCTAATACGAAACGGTGGAAATAATCTTCTAAAGATAGGTCTTCAGCGGGGTCTTCGGTTAGGCTACCGGTGCGTTGTGCGGCCGCGGAATAGGGGTTGCTGAGATCTTCATCGTCGTCGAGGTCGTCTCGCAAGCGGTTCAGATTGACCAATTCCAGATCGATATTGAAGACATCGTTGTCGATTTCTTCAGATTCACTGAGGATGACGGCGCGCTGAATGGCATTTTCCATCTCGCGTACGTTACCTGGCCACGCGTAGGTGGTAATGGCCTGGATGGCGCGAGGTGAGAAGTATTTCCCCGGGCGCCCCATGTTTTGGCTAATCTGCTCAAGCAGGGTTTCCGCAATTTCAAGGATGTCTCGGCCGCGCTCGCGCAGCGGTGGGACATTGATTTGCATAACGTTGATACGGTAGTACAAGTCTTCACGGAACTTGCCGGCGGCAATTAATTTTTTAAGATCGCGGTGGGTCGCCGTCAACAGGCGCACATCAACTTTGCGTGACTGTACCGAACCGATGGCGCGAATTTCGCCCTCCTGAATAAAGCGAAGGAGCCGGGCTTGGGCTTCGAGGGGAAGCTCGCCAATTTCATCCAAAAACAGCGTACTACCGTCGGCGGCCTCAATGAGACCGATGCGCGACGTTTGTGCGCCGGTGAAGGCGCCCTTTTCATAGCCGAACAGTTCGGACTCGATCAATGACTCAGGGATGGCGGCACAGTTCACCGATATCATGTCTTTATCGCTGCGTTGACTCGCTGTGTGAATGGCCTGAGCCACGCGCTCTTTACCTGTGCCTGTTTCGCCGTGAATTAACACGGACGCATTGGTGGGGGCTACTTTGCTAAGGTATTCGTAAACCGTGAGCATGGCGGAGCAACTGCCAATCATGCCGAACTGGCGGTTATTTTTAGTGGCGGCACGCACCTGGCGATCCGACACAGGGTTGTCGTTAATGATGCGTTTTACAGCGCGCAGCATTTCATCGTGATCAAAGGGTTTGGCGATATAGTCCACCGCGCCTTTTTGCATGGAGTCAACCGCCGAGCGAAGGCTGGCATAGCTAGTCATGATGAGGACGGGGGTTGACTTGGCAAGTTTGATAAGGTCAGTACCAGGCGCGCCGGGTAACCGTAGGTCGCTAATAATCAGGTCAAAGCTGTCTAGTTCGTACTCGCAGGCCTCGAGCACACTGATTGCTTCGCTAATGCTGTAATCGTGACGCTCCAATAAGCGGCGCAAAGCCGTTCTGATAACTTGTTCGTCTTCGACAATAAGAATGTTTTGCATAGCGATTATTCACACCTGTGGCGAGTGGTAACCCTTTTGTGTAGCTAGGTAACATACTCAAAACGGTGGCTGATTTCCAGTGTTATTGCGCTAGCTGGAGCTAGGTAGGGTAAGAACGATGCGTGTGCCGCGCCCTGTCGTCGGTACTGGACTCTGCACGGCAATCGATCCGCTGTGCTGTTCTACAATGGAATACACCAGCGACAAACCTAAGCCGGTGCCGCTGCCAGGCTCTTTGGTGGTGAAGAAGGGCTCAAAGATTTTTTCCTGTTGTTCCAGGGGGATGCCCTGACCTTCATCAATGACTTCTATTTGAACAACATCGTGTCTTTGCAAGGCGTCGATTTGGATTGTCTGCCCTGGTTCAGAGGCGTCGCGAGCATTGCTTAGTAGATTGATGAGCAATTGAATTAAACGTTGTGGATCGATAGCGGCGGTCATACCTTCAATAGGAGAAAGCGCGAAGGTGACCTGAGTTTTCTCTTTATCTAGGGCGAGAAGCTTGGTGGCCTCTCGGCAGCAAAAAGCGACGTCCGCACGGCCTTTATCATCGAAATTACCCACGTAATTGTCGCCGTGAGCAAAGTTCATCAGACTGCGGACAATGGTGTTTACTCTATCGGTTTGCACCAGAATTTCTTTGGCAGTGTCGCTGGCGTTACCTTCTTGCATATCGAAGTCGAGGTTTTGCGCAAGGCAGGCTATGCCGGTGATAGGGTTGCCAATTTCGTGTGCTACACCGGCGGCTAGTCGGCCGATCGAGGCAAGGCGTTCGCTATGAATGAGTTCTCGCTCAAGAGTCTGCGTTTCGCTGATGTCTTCAATGAGCAAAAATTGCTCGTCCTGCGAAGACGAGGTATGGCGTTCAACCGCTGCTTTGTGGAGGTTGATCCAGCGGGCATCACCGATGGGCCTTTTGTAGGCGTGGCGCGCTGTGCCTGACGCAAATTCTGCCAACAAGTCGCCCCATGGTGCAGCAAGCGAGGCGAGCGGTTGGCGCAGTGCGTGCTGCTGGTCAATACCCGTGATATCAGCGATGGTGCGATTCCAGCTAGAGATAATCAATTGCTTGTCGTAGGTCAGTGCGCCGATGGGCAATTCGAGTAGCATGGACTGATAGTTGGCGCGCATGGTGCGCAATTCCCCTGTCACGCCTTGTAGCTTGGTTTGCACTGCTTCCAGTTGATTTTCAAGGTAGACGATATCGCCCTCGACATCGTCATCGAAGGGCAGGGCGTTGCTGAGGGTTTGTTGTGCTAACACAGGGCCCAGTAGTTGGGTGAGGTTGATGCGCAAAGCGACAATAAGCTGAGAAACCTGTGCGTCGGAAAGGTTACCCCACGGAGCCTTAATTTGATGCAGGGCGCGCTTAACTTCTTTTTTGGCCGGTGTTTCGCCAAGTGTGGGCGCTAAGCGTTGGGCAATATCGGCGGCGCTATGGGTTTCAAAATGGTGCTGTTCGCTTTGGTTGGCAGTGTTGAGAACGCAGGCCAGGGCGACGCGTCGCTCCTCGGGTCGCATGGTGCTTAGCCAAGAGACCAACAGCAATGCAATGACATTACTCATGATGCTAGCCGCAGCGCTCAAGGCCCAAATATTAGACGAGACGTCGAGTTTGAGGGTGAACCACTGACGATTGCCATCGAGACCAGTCAGTACCCCATCGGGGAAGAAGGCAAACAGCATCCACACGGTGAAGCCCGCAAATAATCCAGCTAAAAAGCCTTCGCGGGTGGCGCCGCGCCAATACAAAAGGGCAATGCACCCCGGAAGAAACTGCAAACTTGCCGCAAAGCTAAGAAGAGCAAAGCCTTGCACTTTTTGCGGGTCATTCATCACAACAAACAAGATGAGCCCTAGGCAGGCAATGGCGACGATGCTGGCGCGTCGCATCACATTGAGCTTTTGATAGATATTCTGCGAGGGGTTGAGGGGAGCGAAGCGGAGAAGCACATGGTTCACCAGCATGGTAGACAATGCCAGGTTGAGCACGACGAGAATACCCGCCGCTGCCGCTAATCCGCCCACAAAGGTAATGGCATTGAGCCAGTTGGCTCTGCTATTAATGGCCATCGAAATAGCCGCAAATCCCTGGCTATTGGCATCTAGCGATAGGCTCGCCCAGAGTGTGGGTAGCACCGGTAGAGACATGACAAGGAGTAGCATAGGTAGTGCCCAACGGGCATTTTCAAAGCGACGACCACTGGCGGTGGCGCCGGCAAAGGTCATGTGAAAAAGGTGTGGCATACCAATCATACTGGCGAAGAAGATCATCACCAAGATTTGATACGAAGGTGTAATACTGGGTTCATAGAAGCGCTGCAAATGATCTGGATGGGCGTTGAGCCATTGCGTCAGATCATCTAAGCCGCCAAAGACGCCCCAGATGGCAAAGGCGCCAAGGGTTAACAACGCGATGACTTTTAATAGGGTGCTAAAAGCGATCAGGGCAATAAGGTTTTGATGGCGTTGGGTGTTGGTGTTTTGCCGAGTAGAGAGCTGCAGCGCGCTCACCGCACAGAACGCAATAAAAATAGTGGTCAACCAGTAGGGGCGCGTATTGTTGTCACTTGCCATGATTTGATTAGCGGCGTCGGCCAGTGTTTCTAATTGCAAGGCATAAAAGGGTAGGGACGCGATAATCAGTAGTAGTGCTGTCACGGTGCCGGCGAGCGGGCTGCGATAGCGAAAGCTCATGAGGTCGGCCAGGGACGTTAGCTGATAGCGACGGCACAGTTGGAGAAGGGGAAGCAGTAGTAAGGGGGCGCTGAGGAAGACAGCGCTGATACCAATGTAGTAGGAAAAGGCTGATATGCCATAGTCCTGTACGAGATTGGTCATGGCGAAGAAGGTCCAGGCGCTGCCAACAATGCCAAGCGAAATGTGGTACGCGGCAGGTTTTCTGGTCAAGTCTTGCCAGTATTTTTTAATGTCGATCAGTGCGGACAGCCCAAACCAGGCCGCAAAAAATAGCAGTGCAATAATCAGCAAAATGCCGGCGCTAAGCACGTGGTTGACCTCGACGTTTAATGAGACGCTGGTTCCATGTCAGTAGCAAAATGATGAATAGCCACACTACAAACAGCCGATACCAAGCGGCGCCGCCCGTCATGACCCAGTCGCGAAGCAGCGGCGCCATAAGGAGTAGAGCAAGAATGATCAAAATGGTACTTCGGTGTATTAGCACGGCGACCTCGCATGTGGTCGGCCATTTTATACTAGTCACTCGGCGAGTGCGATATCGTGAACGCCCTGTAGGCGTGATGGCTGCCAGTGTTCTACCGCGTAGGCTAAAATATCGGCGGGGTGATTAAGGTGGGTAGGTTGTGCCTGTCCCAGCCATCCGAGGCATTGCAGTAAGTTGGCAGTCGCCTGCGTGTCGTCAACGGCTGGAGCGTGATTTTGTTTGCTTAGCTTGTGGCCGTGTTCGTCTAAAATAACCGGGAGATGGCTGTATTGGGGGGGCGACCAATGCAATTGTGCAAACAGGTAAAGCTGTCTTGGCGTGCTATCGATGAGGTCGATGCCACGCACCACGTGTGTAATACCTTGCGCGTGATCGTCGACCACTACCGCGAGCTGATAGGCGTAAAGGCCGTCTTTGCGTTTAAGTATGGTGTCGCCAATATCTCGCATTGACCATGATTGCGGCCCTTGAAATCCGTCCTGCCAAGCTTGCGTGCTGTTGTCGCAGCGCAGTCGCCACGCGGCGGGTACTGTTGGGGGTGTGAGTTGCTGGCGGCACTTGCCAGGGTAGGACCGGCTACCCTGCAGATCGGCGCGTGTGCAGGTGCAGTAAAAAAGTTCTTCGCGTCGCCACAGTTCGTCAAGTACAGCGTCGTACGCCGCTGATCGAGCACTTTGGTACATGACTTCGCCATCCCACTGCAGGCCGTGGGCCAGAAGGGTAGATAATATGGTGTCGCTGGCGCCGGGTTGTTCGCGTGGTGGATCGATATCTTCAATGCGCACAAGCCATTCGCCATGATTGGCTTTGGCGTCTAAATAACTGGCTGTCGCAGCGAGCAGTGAGCCTAGGTGGAGTGGGCCCGAGGGAGAGGGGGCAAATCGCCCCCGGTAAGGTGTCGTAGGCACTAGCCTTTCAACTGTTTCTCTTTGATTTCGTCGAGCGTTTTGCAGTCGATGCAAAGGTCGGCGGTAGGGCGAGCTTCTAGGCGTTTAATGCCGATTTCTACGCCGCATGTTTCGCAGTAGCCGTAATCGTCGTGCTCAATCAGCTCGATGGTTTTTTCGATCTTCTTGATCAGCTTGCGCTCGCGGTCGCGGGTGCGTAGTTCAAGGCTAAACTCTTCTTCTTGGCTAGCACGGTCGGCGGGATCGGGGAAGTTAGAGGCTTCATCCTTCATGTGGGTCACGGTGCGATCCACTTCTTCCATGAGTTCGCTTTTCCAAGCATATAAAATATTTTTAAAATGCTCGCGCTGCTTTTCGTTCATGTACTCTTCGCCATCGGCGGGTACGTAGGGTTCGAAATGTTTAAAAGCGGTATCGTTACTTGGCATAAATGTGCCCTTACTGTTCGTCCAGTGATGTGTACAATCCAAAGGATGGCATAAAAAACGGAAATTAACAGAATGTTGTCAGCGACGCTACTGCTAATTGCACCTTAGGCCAATCAGTTTGTTATGCTTAGCCAATTTTTGAGGCAAGACGTTGCCAGTGGGGGAAACATGTTCGCAGATCGGGTCAGCAAAATAGCGCCATTTAAGGTCATGGCAGTGATGGAGCGTGCCAAAGAACTGCAGGCCCAAGGGCGACATATTTTGCACATGGAGGTAGGGGAGCCGGATTTTGCAACGATTCAGCCTATTATCGATGCCGGTGTGGCGTCGTTGCAGTCACAGCAGACGGGTTACACCCAGGCGCTCGGTATTCCCGCCCTGAGACAAGCCATTGCAGACTACTATGCCTCTGACTACGGCTTGGATATTTCGCCCAGTAGAATCGTCGTTACACCTGGCGCCTCCGGCGCCTTGCTGTTGGCGTCGGCGCTGTTGGTTAACCCTGGGCAAACACTGCTCATGGCGGATCCTAGTTACCCCTGTAATCAGCAGTTTTTGCGGATAGTTGCTGGCGCAGCCAGTTTTGTTGAGGTTGGCCCGTCGCAGCGTTATCAATTGAATGGTAAATTAATTAACCAGCACTGGGCGGCGTCCACCGCGGGTGTGTTGGTGGCCTCGCCGGCGAACCCCACTGGGGAGGTCTTGTCGCTTGCCCAGTTGCAAGATATTGCAGCGGCGGTCAGGGCCAGGGGTGGCGTGCTGATCGCCGATGAAATTTACCAGGGCCTGTCGTATGGCGAGCGGTGTCATAGTGCCCTCGAGGTTGATCCCAGTGCCTTTGTGATTAATAGCTTTTCAAAATATTTCGGCATGACTGGTTGGCGATTGGGGTGGATGGTGGCACCTGAGCACGCCATGGAGAACATAGAAAAGCTAGCACAGAACTTATTTATCTCTTCTCCTGTGACTTCTCAGCACGCGGCATTGGCGGCGTTCGCGCCAGACAATCGCGCTTTGCTAGATGCAAGGCGCGACGAATTTGCACGCCGCCGTGATATTTTGTGGCAGGGCTTGCAGGCATTGGGCTTTGGTTTGTCGCATCTGCCGCAAGGAGCTTACTACATTTATGCCGATATCCAGCCCTTTTTGGCGTCTGGCCGGTGGGCGGACAGTGAAGCATTTTGTATCGATATTCTGGAGCGCTTTGGTGTGGCGTTGACGCCGGGTACTGACTTTAGCGAAGCGCATGGCCATCACCATGTACGCTTTGCCTATACACTGCCCGAAGAAGGTTTGCGTGATGCGCTGGCGCGTTTGCAGCGCGCACTGGCGTGATGCGTTTCCCAGACGACTACCAACGCGCTGAACTGATCAAGCGCTACAAGCGTTTTTTGGCCGACGTGCGCCTCCCCAATGGTGAGGTGGTCACTGTTCACTGCCCAAATACTGGTGCGATGACAGGCTGTGCCGAGCCCGGTGCAACGGTGTGGTTGCAGCCTGCAGCCAATAAAAAGGCCAAATACGCCTGGGGTTGGCGCTACGTTGAAACGCCACAAGGTCTGGCAAATATTTATTCCGCAGGCGCCAACACCCTCTTCGAACAGGCATTTAATGCTGGCCGTTTACCGGCATTTAAGGGGTATCGCAACCTTGTTAGGGAGGTGCCCTATGCCGATGGCCAGTCGCGAGCCGATGCCTTGCTCAGTGGTCACCCTACGCGGCGCAATTGCTTGGTAGAAATTAAGAGTGTCACGCTGTGTGGCGAAAATGGGTTGGGTTTTTTTCCTGATGCCAAGAGTGAGCGCGGTGTTAAGCATATCGCTCATCTGCGACAGGCGATGCAAAAAGACGACGTAGAAGCGACTTTGGTCTATGTCATACAGCATCAAGGCATTCAGCGCGTTGCGCCCGCTAGGCACATACACGCGGCCTACGCGGATGCCTTGGCCGAGGCTCAACAACAAGGATTGCATGTTATTACCTTGAAGGCGGAACTGGAGGGAGGTATTTACCGTATCTAACTAAAGGTGTATCATTTCGCGCCGCAGTGGCATCAAATGACTTATAACAATACATTGATAATTGCGCCCAGCCACTATAGATTCAACACATCGTTGAATCTACCAGCGCAATACAACACAGGAAACTAAGCACAATGCGTATACAAGAAACCACTTTTAAGCGCAGTAAACCGGTGTTAACACGAGATTACCCGCTCATGTTACAAAAGGTTGCACAGCAGTTTGGAGCAGATTCGCGCCTCCTCACAGACAAGACGTTTGACAAGCTAGAGCGCAATGATCGCGTTGTTCCTGTTGAATTTATGAATATGATCAGCCGTGCTATTGAGCTGACCGGCGAGCGCAATTTGGGGCTTTATTTTGGCCGTCATTGGGATGTCGCCACCATGGGTGTGTTTGGTCAGGCGGCTTGCAACAGTGAGAATGTCGGCGATGCGCTTGAGCAGCTGGTCAAGTACTACGGTTTTTCTGGTTTATCGATGCGCTTGGATATGCACCGTTCGGGTGTGGATTACCTGGCGAATATGGAGCTGCTGTACGGCGAGGACATGCCACCTGAGGTGAATCGTTTCGTGACAGAGGCCGTACTGTCCTCCACCATGATGATCATTAGCTTGTTGACCAAGGGCGGCAAAATATACAAGGCCCTGGGTATGCCCTTTGCCGATGACGGTTACGCCAAGGTTTACCAAGAGTTTTTCGGATGCCCGGTCTACTTTGATAAAGAATCGACCGAGATGTTGTTGGATCACAACGTTTACGAAATCAACTTGGGCACCAGAAATAAAACCCTGTCTCATTTTAATAAGGACTACACCGATCATCTGTTGATCGACGTGGTCCGAAAGATGCGTTCGCTACCAGGCTGCATTCGCCAGTTGCTACAAAACACTCATGGCCAATTCCCAACCCTGGAAGATATGGCGAGTTGTTTGCACCTTTCACCTCGCACACTGTGCCGTCGTCTTAGCGAGCACGATACTTCGTACCAGGCGCTGCTTAACGAAGTACGCAAAGAGCGTGCTGTGGAATATCTCACGAGCCGTCAGTGGAGCGTTGAAAAAGTGGCCAACCAGCTGGGCTTTAGTGACGCGTCGAACTTTCGTCGCGCGTTCAAACAGTGGACTGGTATGACCCCTGGCGCCGTGCGCGACAGCGGTGTTAGACCAGACGCCTAGCCTATGATATTGAGTGCCGACCAGGCGCTCGGCCTGACAGAGCAGCACTTGGTCGATGTGCCGGGTTGTGGTGCTGCTGTCAGGCGCCTTCACTCCGACGCCTTGGCAGATTTCTTAACGTTGCGCGAATACTGTGCAAGCCAAGGTATTCAGTTGGCTATCGCCAGCAGCTATCGCAGTTTTAACCAGCAACTTACCCTCTGGAACGAAAAGATGCGTGGCCAACGTCCCGTGCTGGACGATCGAGGCCAAATCGTCGTGCTCGACCACCTCTCCGATGCAGAAAAATTACCCCTCGTTTTGCGTTGGACGGCGTTGCCAGGTTGTTCGCGTCATCACTGGGGGAGTGATCTTGATGTGTACGATTTAGCGGCTATGCCAGCGGGTTACAGTTTGCAGCTCGTGCCAGAAGAATATGCAGAGTCTGGTCCTTTTCATAAACTGGGGCGTTGTTTTGCTGAGGGGTTCGCCGCGGGCGATTGGCGTGGTTTTTTCCGGCCGTATGCTGAGGATAAAGGGGGTGTGGCGGTCGAGCCATGGCATATTAGCCATCGCGGTGTGGCCAGTGCGGCACAGTCAATTATCTGCCCTGAGGCGGTGAAAAAGGTATTGGCGAGTGTCGAGATTGAGGGGCAGCGCGCGATACTCGATCAGTTTGAGCAGATTTGGCAGCGCTATATCTATAAAGGCTAACCAGGGCCGCTGTTGGCAGCGACCCTTGTGCGGAAGTTAGAAGTTAGGCTTGTCAGCCGCTGCTTCGTAACGCTTCACTGAGTCAACAATTTCAGCGCGGGCGGCTTCTACGCCTTCCCAGCCATCCACCTTAACCCACTTGCCTGCTTCCAAATCTTTGTAGTGCTCGAAGAAATGGCCAATTTGCTTGAGGGTAAGCTCGGGCAGATCGGTGACGTCTTTAACGTTGTCGTACAAGGGGGTGATTTTGCTGTGGGGTACAGCGATCAATTTAGCATCTTCACCGCTTTCGTCGGTCATTTTCAAAACGCCAACGGGGCGGCAGCGTACTACACTGCCGTGTAGCAGAGGCAGAGGCATAACAACCAATACGTCGACTGGGTCACCGTCGCCACAGAGTGTGTGCGGGATGTAGCCGTAGTTGCAAGGATAGTGCATAGCGGTACCCAACATGCGATCAACGAAAATGGCGCCAGAATCTTTGTCCACTTCGTATTTGATAGGATCGCTGTTCATGGGGATTTCGATGATGACGTTGACGTCATCGGGCAGGCTCTTGCCAGCAGGTACATCGTTCAAACTCATTGTTAGGCCCTTAAATGATGCTGTTGTTAAAGCCGCAACTATAGCACAGGGTACATTTTTGGCACATATTTTGAGCGTATTGTGAGTATCGAAAAAATGTTTCACGGTGTGCATCCAATGTAGCAACGAGGTGCGTCATAGAGAAAACACAAGGAGAAAGGTATGTTTTCTAAATTAGTTTTGAGTGCGGTGCTGTTATCGAGTGCCATGTTGGTCCACGCCGACAAGGTGACAGAGGAGCTCGATGTAAAAGCCTTTAAAGGCCTCGAGTTAAGTGGCGCATCGTCAGTCACCTACATCCGTGGTGAGCCACAGCGCGTGACGGTGACTATCGAAAGGGATTATTTGCCTCGTGTGCAAGCCGACGTCAGTCGACGCGGACGTCTAGAGTTAGACGTGCACGAGAAGGGCTGGTTTGGTGGTTCGGCCGTGGGTGAGTTTGTCGTTACTGCGCCTACCCTGGATTTCATAGAGCTGTCAGGATCGGGATCTTTGCATGGTGATCGTTTAGATACCGACGAGGTGCGTATCGAGCTGAATGGCTCGGGTGATATTCGCTTTGACGAGGTCAATGGCCGCTTGGTGCGCGTTGAATTGGCGGGCTCAGGGGATGTCGAGTTGAACAATCTGACCGCGGTGACGGTGCGTGCTGAAATCATGGGCAGCGGCGATATTGCCGTCAGCGGTGCAGCGGCCAAGGCGGTGGTTGAGATTATTGGCAGCGGGGATTTTGATGGGCGTGAGTTAGATACCGAAGTGACCCGCGGTGAGGTGATTGGCTCGGGCGATATCGTGGTTAAATCGGCGGCCAGTGCCAACTTCGAGACCATTGGCTCTGGCCGTGGCAAAGTGCTTAAGGAGCGTCCTTAAGCGAGTCAATAAAGCGCTGCGATTCGGTAATCGAGCGCTGCATGCTTTGGGTCAGCTGGGCAATTTCTCTATCGATATTGGCCAGCTCGCCCCTCAAACTTCCCACCGCGCGTGCGTTGAGATTGTGTTTCAGGAACAGTACGTTGTCGTGCAGAATGGCTAACACAGGCTGAACGGCACGCTCGGATTGGCGCATGGCTCCCAGGATTTGGCGGTAACGCTGTTTGGTGTCGTTAAGTTGTTTCTCGCTCGCGCGGCGCAACTTAGCATTTTGATACTCATTCAGCTCGTTTTGCCACTCGTTAAACAGGGCGTCAGCTACAGTTTCTACCGAGTCGATATGTTCGCTAATATCATTGGCGGCGTCTTCGCAGGCGCGGTATTCGTCATCGAACTTTTGGTACATGCGCTCCAGTTCCCCGCCGTCAAAAGCGACCACGCTACGAAACTGTTCCAGCGCCGATTTGAACTGTTCCTGTCCTTCCTCCTGCGCCTCTTGGGTGTCTTCAATTCTGTCGATCAAAATGTCGCGCTTGTGGATCCCCACTTTTTCCAGCGCGCTGTATTTCATGCTCTCGCAACCGCCCATGACCAATGCTAGACAGCACAGCGCGATACTTTTTAGTTGTTTCATACCACCCCCATACGTTGACTAAAAGTGTAGCATTTGTTGCCGCCGGTGGTGGCTTATTCAGCTTAAAGCTATATAGCTGGAGGCTGATTGGGTATGATGGCGCTACTTTTAGGTGAGGAAAAACAACAGCATGGAACTTTTGAATCAATGGGCGGCGGCCTTCAACAATTTTGTTTGGGGCAATAGCATGTTGGTGCTCTTAGTGGGGGGTGGCATATTTTTTACCGTGTACTCACGTTTGACACCGTTTCGCTACTTGAAGCATGGCTTCGATCTGTTGACGGGACGTTTCGATGATGGTGGTGCGAAAGGCGATATTAGCCACGCACAGGCACTCTCGACTGCGCTGGCGGGCACGGTGGGTATGGGCAATATTGCCGGGGTAGCGCTCGCTATTACCGCCGGCGGCCCCGGCGCGGTGTTCTGGATGTGGGTGTCGGCCTTGGTGGGCGTGTCGACAAAGTTTTTCACCTGTACTTTGGGAGTGATGTTCCGTGCCACTGACGCCGACGGTCATGTTCGTGGTGGCCCTATGTATGTGGTGATGGAGGGGCTAGGTAAGCGCTGGAAACCTCTCGCTATCTTATTTGCCACGGCGGGTTTGTTCGGCACTATGCCAGCCTTTCAGGCTAACCAGTTGACCGCTGTGGTACGCGAAGAGCTACTGCCTAATTTTGCTTTGGTCAGCTCGCCAGTCGTGAATTGGGGAATGGCGATCGTCCTTTCTGTAGTAGTGGGCGCCATTTTATACGGTGGCTTGGCGCGTGTGGCTACGGTGGCCACCAAGCTCGTACCGAGTATGGCGTTGATGTACATCGCCATGACCTTGTTTGTGTTGGCGCAGCACGTTGCAGAGTTACCTGCGCTATTTGGCGCTATTTTCCGCGAGGCGTTTAATCCCCAAGCCGTGGCTGGTGGGCTGGGGGGCGTCATGCTTATCGGTATCTCACGCGGTGTGTTCTCCAATGAGGCGGGGATAGGCACGGAAGTGATGGCGCACGGGGCGGCGAAAACAAACCATCCCGTTCGAGAGGGTCTGGTAGGCATGCTGGGGCCAATAATCGATACCCTTATCATTTGTACCTGCACGGCGCTGGTGATTTTGGCCTCCGGTGCCTGGCAACAAGCTGAGGGCATGCAGGGCGTGGAGCTGACCATGGGTGTTTACCGCAACGAACTTGGTGTCATTGGGCAGATCTTGTTGTCAATCCAGGTGCTGCTGTTGGCCAGCACTACCATGTTTACCTACGGCTATTACGGCGAGCGCTGTTTCGCCTTCCTGTTCGGTGAAGGTGCCGCTAAACACTATAAATATTTCTACATTGCAATGATTGCTGTGGGGTGCACGTTTACCTTGGACTTTGTGTTCAATGTCATGATGGGGATGTATGCCTTGATGGCCATTCCTACCATGCTGTCTGCATTGATTTTGGCCCCGAAGGTGATGGCGGCGGCAAGGGAGTATTTTGCTGGGTTGAATTGATATTGAGTGGTTGGCAGACGCTTAGCTTGTTACTGAGTGGGTGCAATGATTTACTTGTCGCCCGTGAGCCGTTCTTGATGCTAGAGCTAAAATGTTTGTACCGCCTATTTTTGTTGAGGCCGATGAAAATGAAATTTGTCGTCTGATTGCCGAGCATCCATTGGCGTTAATTGCCTACAGCCTTGATGGTGCCGTTTCAGGTCGAGATTACGCAGATATCTGCCCAATCTAAACTCAGCCAAAATAGAGAAAAAGCGGATCATCGTTCTGTGAGAAGTCATATGCTCAAAAACGACAAGTTAGAGTT
>JBEAQQ010000142.1:0-16362 GCA_041163785.1 Pseudomonadota bacterium | reverse complement strand
GCCGCACGGGCTTTGCCGTCGACATCCTCTACCACCATGGCATTAAACGTATCGGACATACCTTCTCCTTAAAATTCAGTGATCACCTTAAATAGTGACTAGTCTAGGGGCATGGCGCAAGAAAACCTAGGTTTTAGGCAAAAAAAAACGGCACCCGAGGGTGCCGTTTAACTGACTAAGCGTGGCTTAGAACTTGTAGCTCGCTTGGATAGCGACTGTTTTTGGTGGCTGCAGTGAGCTAAAGCCGTTACCAGGCACCAGTGGTTGGTCATTGTTGTTGGTGCTGACCTTAACATCTGTCAAGTTCTTACCAATCACTGCCAATTCCCAACCTGCTTCAGGGTCAGTCAGCGCGATACGCGCGTTCACACGGGTGTAGGCTGCTTGATAGGCATAGACTGGGTCTAAGTCAGCCGCGGTGAAGTGATCACCCGAGCGGAAGGCATCCAGTGTTGAGCGGACTTCCATGCTGCCTAATGGCATCACGTGGTCTAAGCGCAAGTTGAATGACTGCTTAGGAGAGAACACGTTGGGCTTGCCCACTGCACTTTGACCTACAGCCGCATCACAAGTGCCGGCAACGGTCTGAGACACCCAACAAGGTGAGTTATCAAACTTGGTGTATTGGCTGTCCAGGTAGTTACCCGCCGCGGTCACGGTGAGGTTCTCCGTCGCCGCCCACTTCATATCAAACTCCAGACCTTGTGCGCGCATTGCACCGGCGTTGTCCACCAAGAAGGCTGTTTTACCATCGAAAATTGATACCTGCAGGTCGTCTACTTCAGTGCGGAAAAGGGTCGCATTCAAGGTCATACCGCCATCGAGCAGGGTTGACTTCATACCCAATTCGAAGTTTTTCGCCTTCTCTTCTTCGTACTCAAATTTAGCGTTAGGCGCCGCCAAGTAGCGCGCGTCGAAACCACCGCCTTTAACACCGGTAGAAGCCGTAAAGAACACCATGGTGTCTTCGCTCACGTCGTGCTCGAAGTTGATCGACCAGTCGAGGAAGCTTTCGCTACGGCTACCAGTGATATCGTGCTCGTAAGTATTCAACAAGCCTTCCCACAGACCACCATTCAAGAAGGCCTCCATGGGAATCGCAGGAACCGCTGTCACACCGGCTAAAATAGCAGGTACGTAGTAAGAAGCAACTCGATCGTACTCTGCAGCTGTATCGCCAAAGGTGAGCTCACCAGCAGCAGCGCCAGTTAACGGGTTAACATTGATACGCGTCGCGTCCCAACCAGCAGTAAAGCGCTTGTCCAAGGCATGGTGGGCGTCCTTATCTTCCTGAGTATAACGAAGACCGAAGGTGACACGATTCTCTGAGTCAACATTCCATGTACCCGAACCGAAGATAGAGGTTTGGGTTTGTTGCTGATCAAGGAAGTAATCACGAGTAATGTTAGGCAACAACTGACCACCTGTCGCGCCAATCATTGGAGTAGGCGTGGCGATCGCCGCACCAAAGCTCTCGGCTGATGTAAACATCAGGTCGCTGTCGTGGAAATACGCACCCACCAACCAGTCTAGCGTCTCGCCACCGGGAGAGGCCAAACGAATCTCCAAGCTATCTTGGGTGTAATCTTCCGCGGCATCCACCTGAACCAGAGGAATGGCTGCGAAGTCACAGTCACAGATATCTTGATAATCGTATGTCGCACGTCCATAGATAGCTGTCAGGGTGTTGTCACCCAAACTTGTATCTAAGGTCACCGTGGTAACCGCCATGTTGTTGTTGCTCAGCTCATCCAGATCAGGGTAGCCCGCCAACAAGCTACCATCGCGGTCGGTCGCCAATGCAGGCACCACGCGTTGCAGCAATACACCGCCATCGTTGGTCACCGCACGGACATCATCCACGACTTCTGCCGGATTGCCGCCAGCCGCCATAATGCTGCCTTGTGCGACCTGGGTTAAGCCCGTGGCTGTTGCTGTCAATGGGTTGATAATCGCCATCTGCTGGGTGCGACCCACGTCGTTAAACGATGTATCTTCGTGCTTGAAGGTCAACGTCGTATTGTCCGACACATCCCATTCCAAACTTAAGCGAACAGTTTCGTCATCGCGTTGCGTTTCATTGCGGCCCAATGAACCATCGGCATTGCGACCCAATTCGTTAAACACATAACCGTCGGTTTGGTAACCGCGCGCCGCGATACGACCGCGTAATGTATCAGTGAGAGGACCCGACAGAACGACGTTGTACTCTTGCTCACCGAAGTCGCCAGAGAGCACGCTCACGAAGCCTTCAAATTCCTCAGTTGGCTTGGCACTAATCACACTGATAGCCCCACCAATGGTGTTCTTACCAAACAGAATCGATTGTGGACCGCGCAATACTTCCACTCGCTCTAGATCCATGAAAGGTGCACGTGATAGTTGGTGACGGCCCATATAGATGCCATCGTGGAAGATCGATACCGACTGTTCAATACCCTGGTTAGTCGACGAGCCGATACCGCGGATAAAGATGAAGTTACCCACTGGGTTAGGTAACACGCTAACACCTGGCAGGCTGTTGGTGAGATCTTCCATTTTGGTGATAGCCGCTTCGCGAATACTGTCGCCGTCTACCGCCAACATAGAAATAGGTACATCTTGGAGCGATTCAGCACGCTTGGTCGCGGTAACTACCACTTCCTCGAGTTGCTGTGCAGAAGCGGTCGACATGGCACCCATGGCAGCAGCTACAGCCAAACTCAACGTTGCTTTACGAGTAAATAGTTTCATTATTAACATCCCCTTTAGTTTTAATTATTCAGACAGAGCAGACAATAAACCGTCATTTCAATAACTACAATAACCTTTTTAATACAAATTCAGTCATCTTGTGCCAAAACGGTATTTTTTGAGTGTAAATCTAGTGCCGGTGTAAATAGGAATGAATTTGCGCCATTACCTTCATAATACCCGCCTCAACCTGCACCAGTGTTCGTCGCGCGACAATCTCACTGGTATCGAGATGCCGAGACAGTAACCGACACTCATTGGACAACGCCGTGGCACCTACCATATCCAGTGTACCCGCCAAGCGATGCGCAACAATCGCTGCCGAATGGTATTGACCCTCGTCGATATCACGCTGCATTGATAAACAATCCTTTGGCAGGATGTCTAGCATTTGCTCTAAGGCCGCCAACATCACGGCGTGATCGCCACCAAAATAACTGGTGCAGGCATCAAAATCTAATGGCCGATCGTCCATAGGTCGTATCCACAGTTGGTCGAGATCACCTCAACAAGGGTCATGAAAAGTTGTTCCGTTACAGGATAGCAGTCATCGCGCGAGACATAGGAATATTCTGCAATCCTCAGCAAGGTGTTATAGTTGTTACAATTCATCAACATGGTAGTGTAAAGGCATGAAGCAACGTATTAAACCGGGCAGATTGACCTTGTTTGCCGGCGCAGGCGCGCGCCAACATCTCGCCGAACACGGCCTCAAACCCAGTGACGTCACCACAATGTTGGCGGCCAGCGGCGGCCCCAAATGGATGGTATTGATGGGGCTAGACCAATACCTCAACACGTCTTTCTTTTCATCAGACCAAGACCTAAGCATCATGGGTTCAAGCGCTGGAGCGATGCGCGCCTGTTGCTACGCTCAACGAGACCCCGTGGCCGCCATTCAGCGCTTTGCCGATGCCTACACCAATACCCGTTACGATGCCAAACCCTCTCCCGAGGAGATTAGCGCGTCTGCGCATGTACTGCTGCATGAGTTGTTCGGTGAACACGGTATCGAGGAAGCACTCAGTAACCCGCACCGCCATCTCAATATCGTCACCGCGCGGTGCCACGGCTTAGGTGCCAGCGAGCACCCCGTGGTACAGGGACTAGGTATGCTAGCGGGGTTTGCATTAAACAAAGCTTCCCGACGCTGGCTGGACATCCCTTTTGAACGGGTCATTTTCTTTCAAGGCCAACCCTTGGCTTTTAACGAACACTTTGACATGCGCACGCGCTACGTTAGTCTCAATGCGCAAAACCTTTATGCCGCCGCGCTGGCCTCGGGATCCATCCCCATGGTCATGAAGGGCGTGTTCGACATCCCGGGCGCGCCATCCGGCTGCTATCGTGACGGAGGGATCATTGACTACCACTTCGATCTCAATACTGGCAAGCAAGGCCTGTGCCTCTACCCTCATTTCAACCAAAAGCCCAGGCCCGCATGGTTTGATAAGTTTGGCGAGCGTAAAATTAGACCCGAGCACTACGACAATACGATTTTGCTCACGCCTAGCGAGGATTTTCTGCGCTCCCTTCCCTACGGCAAAATCCCCGATCGCAAAGACTTCGCCGAGCTAGACGACGCTGACCGCGAGCGCTTTTGGCGCAAAGTCCAGTCGGCCAGCCATCGCTTGGCAGAAGATTTAGATGACCGACTTCACCATCAAGATTGGCGGGACGTGCGATCTATTGAAGAACTGGGTTGACCGCGTGACGGTTTGATACCGCATTCAACCTGACACTTAGCATCACCGAAGCGATACCCAGACCGATCACGAACCCCCACCACACCATATGAGAAGATAGCGCCATGACCTTGACCGACACATAGGCGATAGGAAAGGCACAGCCCCAATAGGAAAACAAGCTGATAAACATGGGGACACGGGTATCTTTATAAGCCCTCAGGGCACCGGCGGCACTCACTTGAATACCGTCAACCACCTGAAATATGGCCGCGACTCCCAACATAGCGATAGCGACATCGGCCACCGAAGCCACCGGTGTATACCATGTCACCAGCACCGCCCTGAACTGCAATAACATAGCCGCGGCAAACATCATGATAAGGGCACACAGCGCCACAGCGAACCACGCGGCATAACGCGCATCAGCGCGACGCTCAGCGCCCAACAAATGACCCACACGTACCGTGGCCGCCGCACCAATCGCCATAGGCACCATAAACGTAGTAGAAGCAAAATTAATGGCAATTTGATTAGCCGCCGCGGCCGTGGCGCTGATACTACCCATCAATATAGCCACCGCATTAAACAATCCCACCTCGGCCGAGATGCCTATGGCCATTGGCAGACCGAGCCCCCACAGCTCACGCTGCACCTTTTGAAGAGGTTTCCAACGACCTTGCCACAACTGATAATCACGATAGCGCGGGTGTTTAGCGAGATAGACCAACATACCGAGGGCGGACAAACTCATCGTCAGCGCACTGGCCACACCCGCACCAACGGCGCCCATGGCCGGCGCACCGAAATGACCAAAGATAAAACAGTAGTTGAGAAAGACGTTACAGATCAGTTGAAAAATAGTCGCAATCATCACCGGGCGTGTTTCACCTACCCCCTCGGTCACATAACGCATCACCAAAAATAAAAACATCAAGGGTGCACCTAGGGTGATCGCTTTAACGTAGTTCACCGCGCTCGCACGAAAACTCGTATCGATGCCTACCGCATCGAAAAACGGCGCTACAACAAACTGAGCCACCAGCAAAACAATGGCGGCTAAAAATAGCGCAATACTCACACCCTGCCTCGCGTACTCACCTATACGGTAAAACTGCTTGGCACCAAAGCTATGGGCAATACACGCTGACAGCGACATCAGCAAACCCATACTAAAGCAATAAAAGAAAAACCATACCGCCGAACCCACCGCCACGGTAGCCAAGGCCTGTGCGCCAAGCTGCCCAGACATGACGGTATCGGCGAATTGCATACCCGCCATAGCGAGATTATTCACCACGAGCGGCCACGCAATGGTCGAGAGGTGACGGGCTTCATTACGCCATGACGTAGACATAGAGGCTGGACTCAATTTAAAAAAGGCATTGTATCAGGCCACAATCGCATTAGCCTGCTTATTCGCCATTAGTCGAATACAAAAAAACCACGATAACGGCTAAGTTATGGAGATATTCGGAAACACCCAAGGGAACACAGCATGTCTTACCAATCAGAATACAGCGCATCGATTAACACCCCTGAGGAATTCTGGGCCGGCAAAGCCGCCACCCTCCCATGGTTTAAGGCGCCTCAAACCATTCTCAGTAAAGACAGCAACGGTATTGACCGCTGGTTTGCCGATGGCGAGATGAACACCTGCCACATGGCACTTGATGCCCATGTCGAAGCCGGCCATGGCGATCGCACTGCTCTGATTTACGACTCGCCTGTCACGGGCCAAAAACAGCGCTACAGCTACCGTCAAATGCGCGACTGGGTGGCGCAGTTCGCCGGTGTATTAACCAACCACGGCGTAGGCAAAGGCGACCGGGTAGTGATCTACATGCCGATGATCCCCGAAGCGGCGGTGGCCATGCTCGCGGTAGCGCGTTTAGGTGCCGTACACTCGGTGGTTTTCGGTGGTTTCGCCCCCAATGAGCTAGCGGTTCGTATTGACGATGCCACACCCAAGGTAATTATCTCGGCGAGTTGCGGTATCGAAGTCGTCAAGGTTATCGAGTACAAACCCATGCTCGACAAAGCCATCGAACTGGCCACCCACAAACCCACCAGCACCATTGTGCTGCAGCGCGAGCAGGCTCGCGCCGAACTGATTGGCGGTCGGGATGTAGACTGGCATGAGGCCATGACCAATGCCTCACAAGTGGCGCCGGTCAGCGTTAAGGGTACCGATCCCTTGTACATTCTGTACACATCGGGAACAACCGGCAAACCCAAAGGCGTTGTACGCGACAACGGCGGCCACGCCACGGCACTCAACTACTCGATGAAGGCGATCTACAACGTCAACGCCGGCGATGTTTTCTGGGCGGCCTCAGACGTCGGCTGGGTCGTCGGCCACTCCTATATTGTTTATGGGCCACTGTTAGCGGGCTGCACAACGGTGATGTACGAAGGCAAGCCAGTGAAAACCCCCGATGCCGGCGCGTTTTGGCGTGTGTGCGAGGAGCACCAAGTCAGCGTACTGTTTGCCGCGCCAACCGCGTTCCGCGCCATCAAGAAAGAAGACCCGGAAGGCCTGGCAATTGGCAAATATGACCTAAGTAAATTGCATACTATTTTCATGGCCGGCGAACGCCTTGACCCCCCCACGTATTATTGGACCGTTGAAAAAACGCAAAAGCCCGTGGTGGATCACTGGTGGCAAACCGAAACGGGCTGGGCGATTTGCGGCAACCTCATGGGGGTTGAACCCATGCCGCCCAAACCTGGTTCAGCCACCCTGCCTTCTCCAGGTTTCGACGTGCGCATTCTCGACGACAGTGGCCACGAATTACCTGCCGGACAACAGGGCTCGATAGCCATCAAGTTACCCATGCCGCCCAGCTGCCTGCCTACGGTGTGGGGCGATTTCGGACGTTTCCAAGAGGGTTATTTGAGCGAGTTCCCTGGCTACTATTGCTCGGGTGATGGCGGTTACAAAGACGAGGATGGCTATGTCTTCATCATGGGCCGCACCGACGATGTTATCAACGTTGCCGGGCACCGCTTATCGACGGGCGAAATGGAAGAAATCGTCGCCGATCACCCCGCCGTGGCAGAGTGCGCGGTTATCGGCATTCACGATGAACTTAAAGGCCAAGAACCGATTGGCTTGGTGTTGTTAAAAGACGGTGTCGATATCGATCAAGAGACGCTGCAAGCCGAACTGGTCGCCATGGTGCGACGCGACATTGGCGCGATCGCCTGCTTTAAACGTGCACTGATCGCACAACGCCTCCCTAAAACGCGTTCAGGTAAAATTCTTCGCAAGTTGCTGCGTCAAATCGCCGATGGCAAAGACTATGTCATTCCCTCTACGATTGACGACCCTGCTTCGATTACCGAAATAGCGGCATTAATGCGTGAGCACGGTATGATACAAGGCTAAGCGACGGAATAGCCCCACAAAAAAGGCGACCCGAGGGTCGCCTTTTTTATTGCTAGTTACTTACGCTGGCAATTTTGCGTCGGTAAACACCTGCTGCACATCGTCCAAGAAATTGAGCATGTCGATGAACTTGTTGTACATATCGACATCTTCAGGTGCGATAGGTGTTTCACCCTTCGGTAAAAACTGCACTTCATCCATTTCAAAATCAATACCCTCGAAGGCATCATTCAGCGCCACGCGGGCTTTGTGCTGCTCTGTAGGTGGCACCAATACAGACAACATACCGTCTTCGTCAGCTTCGATATCCATCACGTCGACATCGGCATCCATCAGCACTTCCAAAACGGCGTCTTCATCTTGTCCCGCAAAAGCGAAAACCGCCGCGTGGTCAAACATGTGCGAAGCCACACCTGGCGTACCGATTTTACACTTGGTTTTAGTGAAGCACTGGCGCACATCACCGAAGGTACGGTTGGGGTTATCTGTCAAACACTCGACAATGACCATGCAATTACCAGGGCCAAAGCCCTCGTAACGCGCCGGGTTAAAGTCCTCACCGCCGGCACCCTTGGCCTTATCGAGCGCTTTGTCGATAACGTGCGTAGGCACCTGCTCTTTCTTGGCGCGATCCATCAAACCGCGCAGCGTCAAGTTGCCGGCAGGATCAGTACCGCCTGTTTTGGCGCACATATAAATTTCGCGACCATAGCGACTGTATACCTTGGCTTTCATGTCCGAGGTTTTCGCCATGGATTCCTTACGGTTTTGGTAAGCGCGTCCCATTGTCGATCTCCTGTTTTTTGATGGCGGCGATTCTACCTCAAAGCTCGCCGTTTGGGCACCGTTTTTAGCCCTTTGGCAACGACTGCCTAACCCACTGCTCAAACATGGCGGCGGGCGCCGCACCAGCTTGCTGGGTGAGCACTTTACCTTTGTGAATAATCATCAGGGTAGGAATAGAACGAATACGCATGGCACCCGCCGTTTGCTGCGCTTGCTCGGTATTCACTTTGACGAACTTAGCGACCCCAGAAAACTGCTTTGACACGCTTTCAAAGGTCGGGGCGAACGAGCGACACGGCCCGCACCAGGGTGCCCAGAAGTCGACAACCATCGGCAGTTCTTCATTGGCCATCAACTGGCTAAACTGTTTGTCGTTAGCCGCCACCACACTGTTACCTAACAGGGGCTTGTGGCATGCACCACACTTGGGTTTATCGTTGATACGCTCTGCATCTAGGCGATTTTTTGCAAAACAATGCGAACACAGTGAAATAATTTGACTCATAGGGCTTCTCCATAACTATTTATTAGATATGTCTAATAAATTGAATTTCAAGGCCTCGCCGTGATAATTTCACCCACCACTGCCGCACCGCGGCCACGCGCATCAGAGCCTGCGCTCCAGTGACCATCCTTAGCCTTCACGACAATCTGTAGATCCCCCATGGTCCAAGGGTGCTTTTGCACCTTATAGCCCTTGTCTTCCAACGCGGTCACCACCTCACTCGGCAAAGCAGGGTGAAAGGTAATCAGGTTTTTGGGATAGAGCTGGTGATGTACACGCTGGGCCGAAGCGTTTTCCGCCGCCGTCATACCAAAATCGTAGTTATTCAAAATACTCTGCATTACCGTGGTAATGATCGTGGAACCTCCGGGAGAACCTGTCACCATATCCACTTGGCTAGACGCGTTTAACACAATGGTGGGGGTCATGGACGACAGCATCCGCTTACCAGGCTGAATTTCGTTGGCTTTCCCACCAATGACACCGTAGGCATTGGGGACGCCGGGCTTAATACTAAAGTCATCCATTTCATCGTTGAGCAAGAAACCGGCACCCTCGACCACCGCGCCGCTTCCGAAAGAGAGGTTGAGCGTATAGGTGTTGGATACGGCATTACCCTTAGCATCCACGATAGAAAAGTGCGTGGTTTGAGGACTTTCGTAAAGCCCCGGTACCACCCGCTCCGTGTCACTGATGGCACGCGGATTCACCGCAGCTGCCCGCTTAGCGATGTAAGCAGGGTCAAGCAACTCAGCGACCGGCACATCGATATAATCGCTGTCGCCCAAATATTCGCCGCGGTCGGCGTAAACACGTTTTTCCATTTCGGCGAGCAAGTGCACGTATTGCGGGCTGTTGTGCGGCAAATCTTTGAAGTGTTCACCCAGCAATTCACGCATACTGAGGAGAGTGGTTAAGGCGATCCCTCCGGAGCTTGGCAGCGGCGCAGTCAATAGGGTTTTGTCCCGCCATTGCGCCACTATAGGATCACGCCACGCCACCTGATAGCTCGCCAAGTCCTCTAGAGTCATCAGGCCACCGTTGGCCTGCATGCTCGCCACAATCAACTCCGCTGTTTTACCTTGATAAAAGTCCTTTGGCCCATGATTGGCGATGCGCTCCAAGGTGCTCGCCAGCTCCGATTGCACAAAGATTTCACCGCCGCGCACACCACCAAAATAATCGGCAAAGTTAGTGGGCGCGAAAAACTCCAAATCACCGGCGATATGATCCGCCAGTTGTTTGGGTGCCTTGAAGCCTTGCTGTGCCAACTTAATCGCCGGGCTTAGTAAGCGAGACCATGGCAACACTGCAAAGCGCTGATGCGCTTCCCACATACCCATTACCGTACCTGGCACCCCCGCTGCTCGGTGCCCCACCAGCGAAGGATTGCCAACGACATTACCGTTTTCGTTCAGGTACATATCCGGCGAGGCAGCCCCGGGAGCCATTTCTCGGTAGTCGATAAAGTAAGGTTTACCTTCAAAGTAAACCAGCATAAAACCTCCACCGCCGAGGTTACCCGCCTCAGGCAGCGTCACCGCCAAACTGAAACCTACCGCAATCGCGGCATCGACGGCGTTACCACCCTCTGCAAAAACCTGTTCAGCCACATCGGCAGCAAAGTGATCAGGCACCGCGAGAGCATACTGCCCAGGGGCGGCGACAAGGCCCCCACTGAATACTATGCTGAGAATGAGTAGGAGTTGAGTAAGACGTGTCTTCATAGACTTTCCCTGCTGTTAAATCGTTATATTATTTGCTTTATAGCGGTAAACACCCGCCATGAAATTGTAGTGCGATGGCGCTCGCATCTGTGCAGTAAAATGGCTCAATAGCTGGCTTTCATCACCGTGGTAAAGCGCCATATTGTGATCCGCGCGGGCCTGAATATTGTGACAACGAGACATGCGCGCCAACTCAAATCTTGTCAGGGCCTTGTCGAGATCTGCATACTTGTCCAAACATCGCGCCAGTACCACGGCGTCCTCCAGTGCTAAGGCAGCCCCTTGAGCAATAAATGGCAAAGTAGCGTGCGCGGCGTCTCCTAGCAGTACAACACGGCCGTCGTGCCAAGTCTGCATGGGCGAGCGCCGGTAAAGATCCCAGCGATAGCACTGCTCCTTGTCGACCGCATTCACAACACGCTCCACCATGGAATGCCAACCTTGAAAATCCCTTTGCAGCGCCAGCCAAGGCGCCTTCGCACTCCAAGAATCCAGATCACTTGGTTGATCATTTTCTACCACCCCCACGACATTCAACCAGCGACCGCCACGGACATAATAGAGCACCATGTGACGCCCCGGGCCGACGAATACCGTTGCTTGCTTCGGCATAAAATGTTCGCCCAACAATGACGACGGAATCAGCGCTCGCCATGCATAGTTGCCTGTCCACTCTGGCTGTGATGCCGAAGGGAAACACTGCTGGCGAACACTCGAGCGAACGCCATCGGCGCCAATTAATAGACGACCGTGGTATTGGCTACGATCGACACAACACACGTCCACACTATCTGCGCCAGCTGACACGGTTTCAATCTGAGTCCCAAGCTGCAAAGCGTTAGGTGCCAATTGGTGCAATCGTTCTGCCAGTGCCTGCTGAAGGTCGGCGCGATGGATATGAAAATAAGGTGAACCGAAAGCGAAGCGGTGAATTAAGCCTAGAGGGGCACTGAATAGTTGCTCCCCTGAGCGATAGTGACGAAACTCAATACGCTTAGGGGCAACAGCTGAGTCTTTAATCAAGGGCAGCACATCAAGACTCTTAAGCACATGGCAAGCATTGGCACTCAGTTGAATGCCCGCTCCCACCTCTTCTAGCTCCGTGGCGCGCTCGATCACTACGGGCTTAAAGCCACGCTGCGCTAAGGCGATGGCCGCTGCCAACCCGCCAATACCTGCACCCGCAATGAGAATTTTTTGCTTATCCATAACGTCTCTGTGATGAGCTTTTTTGCAGTGTAAACGATAAGCGTACCCCCGGCATCACTTACGCGTTAAAATACTGACATGACTCAAATTTCAAACACCTACCTCGCCTGCCCACACGACGGCCTTCCCCTGTCTGAGCAAGACAGACGTGTGGTTTGCCCCGCGGGCCATAGCTTTGACCGAGCCAAGCGCGGCTACCTAAATCTATTACCGGTCAACCACAAACGCTCTAAAGACCCTGGGGACAGCCAGGAGATGATCGCAGCAAGGCACCGCTTTCTTGAGCAAGGACACTACTTACCCCTGGCAAAGGCACTTGCCGACTTCAGCCGCGTGAGTGACGCTGTGAGTCTTTTGGATGCGGGGTGTGGTGAAGGGTATTACCTGCGTCAACTCGAACAACAATGTTCGGAAACTGTCTGGCAAGGTGTCGGCTTGGACATTTCCAAACCTGCCATCGATAGCGCCGCCAAGTTCGATAAAGGCTTTCAGTATTTAGTGGCGAGCAATGCACATATCCCTGTGTTAGATGACACTATCGATGTTGTATGGTGTGTGTTTGGCTTTGCCAATTTCGAGGAGTTTCGCCGTGTACTGAAACCAGGCGGAAGATTAATCATGGCCGATCCTGGCCCAGCGCACTTGATAGAGTTGCGAGAGATTATCTACCCCAGTATCAATGACAAACTACCAAGCCGTGACATTCCTGCCGGATTTGAGCCCCACGTCGATAAGCATTTGACTGGCGTATTGGATTTAGACGCTGCGACCATTGCGGATCTCTTGGTCATGACCCCCCACCTCTATCGTGCCAACCCCCACGGCCGAGCAGCGGCGGCCGCACTTTCTCACCTAGCGTGCCGTTTCGATATCCATGTGCGTGTTTTTACTCGCTTATAGGGTGAACTGCTGATAGGCACTGCGCAATTCCTGCTGCGCACCGTCGAGTTGCTTGGCGAGATCCTGTATCGCCAGTGCCGCCTCATGGCTGGTACTGGCTGTTTTCATGACATGGGCCGCATCTTCAGCAATCGTTTGCGATACGGCGTATTGCTCCTCGGTGGCGGCGGCGACCGAGGTACTCATGGACGACAATTGATTCAAGGTTTCGGTAATCGTCACCATGATGCTGCCATTTTGCTGGGTAGCCGACATCGCATGATCCGATAACTCATTGTTTTCTAGAACGCTGTTGCTGACTTGCTGGGTAATCGCATTTAAACCTTTGAGCACCTCAGCAATTTGGTCAGAGGCTTCAATACTTCTGAATGCTAAACTTCTCACCTCGTCGGCCACCACCGCAAAGCCGCGCCCGTGCTCTCCTGCCCGAGCGGCCTCTATCGAGGCGTTTAAAGCCAGTAAATTCGTCTGCTCGAAGAGCTCGTTAATCCTACTGACCGTCTGGGTGATGCTTTCAACGCACGCCGTTAATTGTTCGCTTTGTTGTGTGATATGGCCCGCGTTGTCTTTTAACTTCGCCAGTTGTTGACCCGCACTTTGACTGGCTTCAAGACTTACCTGAGTTTGCTCTGAAATTTGCCGTGTATTATCCATCGTGTGACTCGCGGATTTGGCTATCTCGCTACTGGTAGATGAGTTTTCCTCAATGGCTGTGGCAATATTCGTCGCCATGCGCTGTGCCTTTTCTGAATTCTCTAACAACTGCAGACTCGCTTGATCAAGCTTGTCGTTCACTTGCTCAGAAACCTCGAGGACCCGTTTCATTTGACCAAGGGAGTCGCGCATAGAATCTACCAAATGCTGTACCGCCGATGAAATTCGCGCCATTTCATGCTCACCCTGCAATCTTACCGGCGTGCTAAGGTCTCTGTTACTAGCCATCAACTCGAGGGTATTAATCAGGCCCGGCAACTCCCGCGATAACAAAACACGCAACCACCCATTAATGATCAGCAGCCCTACTAAGCCAATTCCGATAAGCCCTACAGTGACCCACAACGCAACCAGTGCTGATCGCTCGATGTCGTCTAATCGCTGCTTCAAAACACCCCAGTTCTGGTCGACGCGCTTCTTAACATCACCGATATGACGAGTCGCCATGGGGAACCATTCCGCCGGACCAGGTAGCACACTAAAATCACCACTGCCGTTAAGCAAACGCTGCAAAACATCGTTCATTTCCCGCACGCCATCACTGGATAATAGTCCCTTAATCTGTGCGGCCTCTTCGCCTTGCGTTTGTTGAGTGAGGTAGTTCGTTAAGGTGTCTAATTCACGTTGATAAAACTCCACGTCACTGCGTGCAGCATCATTGAACGTTTGCTTGGCTAAAACGCCGTTGACTCGCCCGCGCACCTGCCCTGCACGTTCCTTGTACCAAGCGAGTTGCAGCAAGGTGTTTACCTGCGACTTGAGTTCAGCGTGGCTAAGTAATTTAAGCAGTGACGCCATAGTATCGAGCGACAGGCGGTTCAATTGGCTGTAGTACAAAAAAACGCCGCTACCGTCTACATTGTCAACTTGGCGACGAATACTATTGAGCGAATCCACGTGGTCCAACAGGGGCGCCGCAAACATTCGAATGTCCTGCGCTTGAGGCTGCGACAACAACCTCGAAAGCGCCTGAAGCTTTTGTGACGCTAATTGGCGTTGCTTATCGACCTTGACCTTAGCTTCGTCGGTCTTACTGCCTAAAAAACCCGCCGTGAGCCCACGCTCGACCGCAAAGTTGTGCGCGACATCGTCCAAGGCACCGATCAAGTCAATCAGTTGACGGTCTTGTTGAGCGGTATTACGTTCTGAAAGACTTGAGAAAACAACCGTCACAGCCAACATCAGTATGACTATGGCGCTCAATATGGCACTCGCATTACTGACCCCGACGATGGTGCGTTTGAACATGGCAAATCCCTCAGCGTTGTGGAAGCCGTTGAGAACTAAATACAATGACTAATCTGTCGGCAGAGGAAGCGATTCTTTAACGTGAAATTTTTGTCACAAAAAAGCCGCCCATTGGGCGGCATAAAACAAGAGACTTAGAGGGTTAGAACTAGTCGAATTCGACTTTGCGGGCCACCAGGACGGCACCATCCCAATAACCCTCAACTTTGATAAATCGATTTAGTGCCAACGTTACAAAAGAACCGTCCTCGTACCAGGCATTAGTAATATCCACCACCACGGTGGTTGCACCCGGGTTAAACCCTTCAACCTTAGAAAGTTGCAACGTGAGCTGGGTGTCCGTTAGGGCAACAATAATCCCTTTGGCTTCATGATCTACATCACCATAAAGTTCATCGAAGTTATCATGATTTGAATTGTCGCTAACACTGTCATCAGAGCTGCCCGAAGCGCCATCATCGGCACCGCCATTGACGCTATCATCAGAGCCTGACGAACCGTGATCACTGCGTTCATCAGCGCTATCGTCAACATAGGTATAACCGCTAAAGCTACCACATGCGCCTTCAAACTTAACACGTTTAGCTTCTAGCACGTCGCTTATCGCCGCCCCTTTCGCTTCAATATAGCTTCCCTCTACTAAACAAGCTTCAGCACTGCTTGAGAGCCATGCTGCACTGTAGTTAATGGTCACCGATGCACCGGCTGCGTACACACCATCATCACTGTTACTGACGGTCACAACAACAGTCTGTGTAGATGTATCCACGCTGCTGATGATACCTTCTACCTCTTGGTAGGCATCACTGTATTCGTGGGATTCACGCTCTTGTGTCGTCAAGCCACCTTCAATCTGCACGTAATTAGCACTGAACGTTTGACCGTCCCACTGGCCATTAATTTCTAGCCACTGCCCTGCGCTTAGCTCTGCTGCGATACCCGCGGGGAAAGACGCACTGGAAACACCGCTAATAGATAATGTATCTGCGCCGGGTAAGAAGTTTGCCTCGCGTACGTCTAGTACCAGAACAGATCCATCGTAACTTACAACGACGCCCTCGACCTCGTAGTAGGAATCGTTATCCGCGCCATAACTCCCACCTTGCGCATCGTCGTCGATGCGAACACTTGCGGCAGAAATACTCGAGGTAGAGGTCTCGTAGTCGCCATAGACTTCAACATAGTCACCGACTTCGATCCCATCGGTGGTGTTGGTCGAGCTACGAGTGGCTTCATCATAAACAACGGTGCCAGCAGCAACATTAATGGTCAAAGTCTTGGCGTGGTGATCGCTTTCTATTTCGATGTGGTCGCTGTACACGCCGGTTACCGCGCCGTGTAACTCTGCCTGCTGATCGCGACTTGTATCGGTAAACTGCACAACCGTTGGGGTGACATTATTGGTTGTTGCATCGTAAGTAAACTGCGCCAAATCAAAATCCAAGGTCAGACTAGACGCTTGAT
>JBEAQQ010000141.1:0-4432 GCA_041163785.1 Pseudomonadota bacterium | reverse complement strand
TATCGACGAATCGATGCTGAGCGGAGAACCCCAAGCGGTGGAAAAAGCCGCTGGTGATAAGGTTTTCGCAGGCTGTATCAACGGTGCATCGACCTTCACTATGATGGTCACCGCACGCAGTGATGACTCTACCCTCGCCAATATTATCCGCTCAGTTCAGCAAGCACAGAGTGCTAAACCCCCTATCGGTCAATTGGCCGACACGATCTCTGCGAAATTCGTACCTATTGTCATATTGCTTGCGGTAATGGTCGCTGTGTTGTGGTGGTGGCTCGACACAACGAGCTTAGCACTTGTCGCCGGTGTGAGCGTATTGATTATTGCCTGCCCATGCGCGCTAGGCTTAGCCACCCCAATGTCGGTCATGGTGGGCGTCGGTCGAGCGGCGCAATCGGGCATCCTTATTCGCAATGGTGACGCCCTTCAAAACGCTGCGCTGATAGATACCTTGGTCATTGACAAAACAGGCACACTCACCATGGGGGCCCCCTCGGTCAGTCGCGTTGAGATCAGCAACGGTGTTGATCAGCAAGCGCTGTACACTCTGGTGCGTAGCCTAGAATTCCACTCTGAACACACCCTCGCTACCGCACTGATGAACTATTGCCAAACCAAGGGCGGCGCCAGCAGTGCCAGTGTCACCCGTATCAACATCGAGCGAGGGTTAGGGCTTTCCGGTATTGTCGATAAGCAGCAGGTCACGATTGGGAGTGAGCGATTTATGGCATCGCTTGGTATCACTGTGCCAGCCCACACTAACGATGATGGTTTAAGCGTTGTCTACGTCGCTATCGATGAATTGTACGCGGCTAGATTTTATTTTCACGACGCCATTCGAAGTGATTCGCTAGCGGCGATTCAGCAGCTTCAGCAACAAGGTATCGAGTGTATTATTGTGAGCGGTGATACTGAAACGAGCGTGGCCAATGTCGCGAGATATTTAAATATTCAACGCTTCCATGCACGCTCTTTGCCCGAGGATAAGCAAGCCTACGTGGCCAACCTACAACGATTGGGTAAAAAGGTAGCCATGGCGGGTGACGGCATCAATGACGCACCAGCGTTAGCTGCGGCAGACGTCAGCTTTGCCATGAGCTGTGGAACTGATATCGCTGTTTCGACCGCTGATATTGCATTGATGCGAAATAGCCTAAGTGGTGTCGCGGAGGCAATTGCTGTGAGCAAAGCGACTATACGCAATATCAGGCAAAATTTGTTTTGGGCTTTTGCCTATAACGTGGTGAGTATCCCTATCGCCGCGGGGGCGCTCTACCCCTTCACAGGGGAGCTGCTCAACCCGATGATCGCTGGAGCCGCGATGGCGCTTTCGTCGGTCACAGTCGCGAGTAATGCGAATCGTTTGAGGTGGCTATCGCTTAAGACCTGAGCCAAACATCCTCTATCCAATCCCACAGCGAGTCCCATTGCTGACCGGCTTCAAAATCGAACTGCAAACGCGACCAAAAGAGAATCTCGCCATCTTCATGGTTTATACAATAGAACCCATCCGCCGTTTCACATATCACCATATACTCTCGGGGCATACCCTCATCCCACGCTAGAGCGGTCACGTCGGCTAAATAAGTATGCGACTGTGGGTCAACGCATGTTACTGGCTCTAACGAACCGTAAACTGTATCTGAGGCTTCCAACAAATAATGACGAAGCGAGGGGTGAATCGGCAGCAGCAGAGTTTCTTCGACTTCGAGCAAGTCATCTTCATCGGGCAGATCCAATGGGACAGGCACGTGCTCAGACAAGGCTTGCAGTTGTTCAATAATGTCTTCCACTCAACCTCCTATTGACGCAGTTGCCGCCAATCGTCCAATACGACCTTGTGTGAGCTACGCAGCGGGCTTATATCGATACCACCACGACGCAAATAGCGGGCATATACCGTTAGCGACTCCAAATCGAAACGCTGCCACAAATGGCTAAAAATCGTTTCAACACACAGTTCGTGAAAGTCCTGCTGATTACGGAACGAGACGATATAACGCAGGAGTGATGCCTCGTCGATACACTGTCCAGAGTATTCGATGAAGACGCTCGCCCAGTCAGGCTGACCCGTCACAGGGCAAAGCGAGCGCAACAAATGTGAATACAGGCGCTGCTGATCAACACGACCCTCGCGGCTCTGTAGTAAACTGACATCGGTTTGATATTGACCGCAGCTAATGTCTTGCTGGTCTATACATGTGCCCGGCATTACCGCAGGAAGAAAGACCTCACTGCTTTCAACGGGGACAAGTAACAAGGCGACCTGTGCACCTACACAGGCAGAGATATCGCGCTGCATGATGGCTTGCACTTCCTCTTCGGAATCGAATGCCGACTGATTAAAGCCATTGAAATACAGTTTTAGAGATTTGGATTCAACAATACAAGGCGAATCACATGGCACCGACAGCTTAGCCAAACGCACTTGTGGCAAGCCGCGACGATTTAACCACGAGACCTCGTAGGCATTCCAAACATCCACACCCACAAATTGATTCGCATCAATGGCGAGTTTTTCGCGCCCAAGTGCGCGAGGGATAGGCGCCAGTAGGCCCGCGTCGTATTCAAAGCGATACTCGGTATCCTGCCCAAGTGGAATGGAATGCACGATATTACTCCTAAGTACGAATACGGCGGCCAGTTTCTAGTAGGTAATAGGCCACACTGCCAATGACCACAATAAAAGCCACGATCATGCCAAACGCAACACGGTGATCGATATCGGAGACACCAATAATACCGTAACGGAACGTGTTAACCATGTAGAGCATTGGGTTGATTTTAGACACACCCGCCCAAAAATCTGGCAGCAAAGACACCGAGTAGAACACCCCGCCCAAATAGATTAGAGGCGTCAGTACAAAAGTAGGAATGATGTTGATGTCGTCAAAGCTATTCGCGAACACGGCATTAATAAAGCCGGCAAGTGAAAACATTATCGAGGTGAGCAATACCGTTAGAACGGTAATGCCCAGGTGTTCTATATGCAACGACGTAAAGAAAGTCGACATGACGGTCACAATAGCCCCTACGAACAACCCGCGCGCCATGCCCCCAAAAACGTAGCCACTGAGTATCACAAAGCTGGGGGTCGGTGAAACCAACAGCTCCTCGACACTTTTGTTGAATTTCGCACCGAAGAACGAGGAAACAACATTGGAGTAGGAATTGTTAATCACCGACATCATAATGAGGCCCGGCACGACGAACTGCATATAAGAAATGCCGCCCATATCACCAATACGTGAGCCAATCAGCTTGCCGAAAATAACAAAATAAAGGGTCATGGTGATCGCCGGTGGCACCAACGTCTGAACCCAAATACGCATAAAGCGACGAATCTCCTTTCTCACCAAGGTAACAAAGGCAACAAACATTTCTGAGTAGCTCATGCTGCACCCTCCTCTTTTTTGGCGCTCAATAACTCAACAAACAGTTCTTCAAGACGGTTGGCGCGCGTGCGCATAGAGGCAATCTCAATATCGCTATCTGCCAACAACGAGAAAATATTGTTGAGCGACTGGCCCTTATCCACTTCAATTTCTAAGGTGTGATCGTCGACACGAACTACTCGGTGGCCCGCCACAGTTATCTCAGACGGAAGCGCGTTGACACTATCCAGCACGAAGACCTCTTTTTTAAGACGTCTCAACAGGCTCTTCATATCTGTGTTTTCGACAATCTCACCGTGATTGATAATAGCGATGTTCTTACATAGCTGCTCTGCCTCTTCGAGGTAGTGCGTCGTTAGAATAATCGTCGTGCCACGCTGGTTAATATCTTGGATGAACTTCCACATCGAGCGGCGTAGCTCAATATCCACACCGGCGGTAGGTTCATCGAGAATCAGCAAGCGTGGCTGATGAATCAGGGCCCGAGCAATCATCAGGCGACGCTTCATGCCGCCCGACAAGGTTCTCGATGGCACATTGCGCTTCTCCCAAAGACCTAATTCCTTTAAATAAAATTCGGCATTTTTGACCGCTTGCGCCCTCGGCATACCATAAAATCCAGCCTGATTAACCAATATATCAAAGGGCTTTTCAAAGATATTGAAGTTGAATTCTTGCGGTACGATACCGATGTCGCGCTTTGCCTTAGGAAAGTTGACATCAATATCCGTTCCGAAGACCGATACGGAACCCGAAGATTTATTGACGAGCGATGAGATAATACCAATCGTGGTTGACTTACCGGCGCCATTGGGACCAAGTAGCGCAAAAAAGTCACCGGCTTTTACCTCAAGATCAATACCTTTTAAGGCCTGAAAGCCATTACTGTATTGTTTAGTTAAACCTCGTATTGAAATTGCCGCAGGTTCAGACATAGGCGCCCTCTGGTGTTAGAATGTCAAACGTAGCTTCAGGAAATTGCGAAGCGGCAAATTATACACAAACTTCGCCCCCGAGGCGCGTCAAAAGTGAGATAGAAA
>JBEAQQ010000140.1:0-6311 GCA_041163785.1 Pseudomonadota bacterium | reverse complement strand
CGCTGCCCACCCAACACAGCAGTGCCGCCCAGCCTAACAACCCAGACGCCCCCGGCTGGCTATCCGCCCTACTCTTCGCCCTCATCGGCGGCATGATTCTCAACCTAATGCCCTGCGTCTTCCCCATCCTATCACTTAAAGCTCTGAGCCTATTACAGCAACACGAACGCCATCCCGTTCACCACGGCCTCGCCTACAGTGCGGGCGTTGTGATTAGTTTTGTTGCCATGGCAGGCGTTCTGATGGCACTGCGCGAGGCGGGCACCGCTGTGGGTTGGGGCTTCCAACTGCAGTCACCGGTTTTTGTCGCCGCCCTGGTCTACGTGTTTTTCCTCCTAGCACTGAATTTAAGCGGCTACTTTGAGTGGCAAATATCGGTTGGTATTGGCGACAAATTCACCCAGGGACACGGCCTCGGCGCTTCCTTTGCGACGGGCGTGCTCGCCACCGTCGTCGCCAGCCCGTGCACCGCACCCTTCATGGGTACCGCACTGGCCTACGCCCTAACGCAGACCACCAGCGTGTCCTTAAGTATATTTGCCGCACTAGGCATGGGTTTAGCGCTACCCTTCCTCGCGATAAGCGCCTTTCCTCGCTTGGCCAACAGGCTGCCCCAACCTGGCCAGTGGATGGTTAGCCTAAAAGAATTACTCGCTTTTCCGCTATACGCCACCTGCGTATGGCTTCTGTGGATCATCAGCAACCAAGTTGGCAGCAATGCTATCGCCTTGGTTCTCCTAGGCCTTATCGCCATCACGTTTGCTATATGGTTGTGGCGCACCACGGGGTGGCGCAGATATCTCGCGCTTGCTAGCTTTGCCATCGCCGCCGCCATCCTCTTCAGCCCCCACCTTGAACTGCAAGAGAAACCGTCCAACGACCGTCATTTCAGTGAGTCACTTATCGACGACGAGCTGGCAGCGGGGCGATCGGTGCTGGTTAACATTACCGCCGACTGGTGTATCACCTGCCTAGTGAACGAGCGCAATGCACTCAGCGACAGCGATGTGGTCGCACTATTTAATAGTGGAAAAGTCGCTTACATAAAGGGTGACTTGACACGACCCGACCCCACCATCACAGCCTTTTTAAATAAACACCAGCGCGACGGCGTGCCCCTGTACGTGGTCTACCACAAAAATCAGGTAACCGTGCTACCGCAACTCCTTACCGTCAACACTATTCTCGAGGCTTTTGAAAAATAACACCTCATTCGCAACAAATAGCCGCACGATAACCAAAAAATTCAGCATCTTCAAAAAAACACTGTATTTTTGAAGCCTTCAGGCGCGATCTGGCGCCAAACATGCTAAAAACGCATAAGCAGCGAGAGCTTTAATCTCAAAAAACACTTAAAAAAGCCGTGCTATGCAGTAAATTTCTGCGATCTTGCAGATAACTCACAAAAAATTAGACATCCCCATGACATTTCATGCACAATGCCAACATCGTGAACTGAGATGGAAGAGTCACATGGCGAGCATTTTGGTCATTCATGGCCCAAACCTTAATATGCTGGGACAGCGCGAGCCTGAAAAATACGGCACCACGACACTCAGTGAAATTAATCAACGCCTACTCGAGCAAGCCAGCGCTGCCGGCCACCATTTAATGCACCTGCAAAGCAATGCCGAGTATGAGTTAATCGAACGCCTCCACGCCGCTCGCGCCGAGAACGTCGACTTCATCATTATTAACCCAGCGGCATTCACGCACACCAGTGTTGCCCTGCGCGACGCCATCCTTGCAAGTGACATTCCTTTTATCGAGGTGCACCTGTCCAACGTTCACGCAAGAGAGCGCTTCCGTCACCACTCTTACTTCTCAGATATCGCCGTTGGCGTGATATGCGGACTTGGCCCCCAAGGCTATGAATTCGCCCTCGCGTCAGCCATAAAAACACTACAAAACTAGGAGCCTATGCCACCATGGATATTCGCAAAGTCAAAAAGCTTATCGAGCTACTTGAAGAATCAAACATCGACGAACTGGAAATTCACGAGGGCGAAGAGTCTGTGCGCATTAGCCGCAACTCTACCCGCGTAGCCGCTGCACCCGTTGCCGCGCCAGTCGTCGCAGCTGCTCCCGCACCGGTCGCCGCACCTGCCGCACCCGTTGCTGCCGCCGCACCCGCTGCTGCTGAACCAGAAGGCCACATTGTTCGCTCACCCATGGTAGGCACATTCTATCGCTCGCCCTCACCTGGCGCCGCCGCTTTTGTCCAAGAGGGCCAAAGCGTTCAAGCGGGCGACGTGCTGTGCATTGTTGAAGCGATGAAAATGATGAACCAAATCGAAGCTGACAAGTCGGGCACGATCGGCAAGATCCTTGCCGAAGATGGCCAGCCACTCGAGTTCGACCAACCCATGTTCACCATTATTTAATAGGTAGCTATCATGCTGGATAAAGTACTTATCGCTAACCGCGGTGAGATCGCCCTCCGCATTCTTCGCGCCTGTAAAGAGCTTGGCATTAAAACTGTGGCCGTCCACTCCGTGGTCGATCGCGATTTGATGCATGTGAAATTGGCTGACGAATCGGTGTGTATCGGTCCCAACCCTTCACCGCAAAGTTATTTGAACGTTCCCGCGCTGATTGCTGCGTGCGAAGTTACCGACGCCACCGCCATTCACCCAGGCTATGGTTTCCTGGCAGAGAATGCCGATTTTGCAGAGCAAGTTGAACAGAGCGGTTTCACTTTTATCGGCCCCAAAGCCGATGTTATTCGCCTGATGGGAGACAAAGTCTCGGCCATTCAAGCCATGAAAAAAGCTGGCGTTCCGACCGTGCCTGGCTCGGACGGCCCCCTGACCGACGACAACGACCGCACCCTTGAGATCGCACGCCGTATCGGCTACCCAGTGATCATCAAAGCCGCCGCCGGTGGCGGTGGTCGCGGTATGCGTGTAGTAAAAACAGAAGCCGCGCTTTTGAACGGCATCTACGTCACCCAAGCCGAAGCGAAAGCCGCCTTCGGTGACGCTACGGTGTACCTCGAGAAGTTCTTGGAAAATCCTCGCCACGTGGAAATCCAAGTACTGGCCGACGGCCAAGGTAACGCTATCCACCTCGGCGATCGCGACTGCTCATTGCAGCGCCGCCACCAAAAAGTTTTGGAAGAAGCGCCAGCACCAGGCATTCCCGACGACATTCGCAACCGCGTTGCACAGAGCTGTGTTAACGCCTGTATCGAAATCGGCTACCGCGGCGCAGGTACCTTTGAGTTCCTGTATGAAAATGGCGAGTTCTACTTTATTGAGATGAACACCCGCGTTCAGGTTGAGCACCCCGTGACTGAAATGGTGACCGGCGTCGACATCATTCGCGAGCAATTGCTGATCGCCGGCGGCCAGCCACTGTCGATCAAACAGGAAGATATTGTCATCAAGGGTCACGCCTTTGAATGCCGCATCAACGCAGAAGACGCGAAAACCTTCATGCCCTGCCCCGGCTTGGTGAAGCACTACCACGCCCCAGGCGGCCTTGGCATTCGCGTCGACTCACACCTGTATAGCGGCTACACCGTCCCCCCCAACTACGACTCCATGATTGGCAAGATCATTGCCTACGGTGATGATCGCGAGATTGCACTGAATCGTATGCGCCAAGCACTTGACGAATTGTTGATCGACGGTATTCGTACCAATATTGCACTGCAAAAAGACCTGGTGCGTGATGAAGGCTTCCGTCGAGGCGGCATCAACATTCACTACCTTGAGAAGAAGCTAGGCCTGTAATGGCTTGGCTGCAACTCAAAGTCCGCAGCAGTGCGGCCGAAGCCGACGGCGTTGAAGACATTCTTCTCGCCGCTGGCGCCGCCGCGGTCACCATGGAGGACAGCGGTGATCAACCGTTGTTCGAACCCCCTCTTGGCACCACCCCCCTTTGGCAAGATACCACGGTTGTCGGCCTCTTTAACGCCGATATCGATGTCGCTATGGCTACCCAGCAAATCAATGCTGCACTGCAACCTAGCCAGCCACTCAAGTTCGAAATTCTTGAAGACAAAGACTGGGTGCGCGCCTGGATGGACGATTATCACCCCATCCAATTTGGTGAGCGATTGTGGATTTGTCCTAGCTGGTGCGAACCCCCGCAACCCAATGCCGTCAATCTAATGCTTGACCCGGGTCTCGCCTTCGGTACCGGCACCCATCCCACCACTGCCATGTGTATGCGCTGGCTTGATCAGCAAGATCTGGATGGAAAAACCGTGTGGGATTATGGCTGTGGTTCTGGTGTTCTGGCTATTGCCGCGCTTTTATTGGGCGCAGCCTCAGCCAAAGGCAACGATATCGACCCTCAAGCACTTACCGCTAGCCGCGACAACGCACAACGCAACGGCATCGCCGACGACAAATTCGAGCTGCTGCTGGGCGCCCCAAAAGACGCCGCACAAGTTGATGTGGTCGTGGCCAATATCTTGGCCGGCCCGCTGGTCGCACTCAGCGAAGGCATTGCCGCGCTCTGCAAACCCGGCGGCTCTCTTGCACTTTCGGGCATATTAGACACCCAAGCGGCCGATATCGCCGAGTGCTACCAACAGTGGTTCGACCTCGACCCGCCGATGCACACCGAAGAGTGGGTCTGCATTACCGGGCGCAAACGCTAATCCGATGCACGGCATTACTCGCTGTCCCGAATGTCACACAGCGTTTAATGTCGCGCAACATCATATCAGCAAGGCCAAGGGCAAGGTTCGATGCGGTGTCTGCAAACACACCTTTAATGCCACCGAGCACTGGGTCTCCGCTGAACTTGACGACGCCGACCTCGCTTTCGAGCGGCCGGTCATCTTTCTCAACCCAACCCCCACGTGGCGACATAATAACGTCATTGCCGGCTTTATTTTGATCTTGGGCCTCGCCACTGGCTATGCTCAGTGGCAGCAAGCCCCAAACAATATCGTGCTACAACACTACGTTGCACAAATACAAGGCGAGCACGCCGACCTTATTACCATCACCGGTATTGTCACCAGCGAATCCGCTCGCCCCCAACCCCACCCGGATATGCTACTAAGCCTGCATCTAGTGAACGACCAAAGGCACAGCGCACGCATCCCCGCACAACACATACACTTCAACGCACCAACACTTTCCTCCACAAGCCCCACCAGCTTTAGTTTTACCATTAAACGCCCTAGTAGCGAGATCGACACCTTCACTTTGACGCCCTGCTGCCAACAAAAAAATTGATCAAAATTAAACCAATTTCCTTTAAACCTTGACCTCAACCGTATAGAATACGCGCCTCTTAAATCGACACCAAACCGAACCTTATGCGCCCAATTTGCGAGCCGCGTAAGCGAGAGCTTTTGTAGAACACGATGACCCGAATTGGCCAGTACACATTGACGTCGCCACTGATTCTAGCCCCCATGGCTGGCATCACCGACCTGCCTTTTCGCAAACTCTGCCGCCATTTTGGAGCCGGCCTTGCCGTGTCGGAAATGGTCACCTCAGACACCGGCCTCTGGCACACCCGCAAATCCCAGCAACGACTCACTCGCGGCGACGAACTCGGCCCAATTTCTGTACAAATCGCTGGCAGTGAACCGGAGCAAATGGCGATTGCCGCCGCCGAGAACGTCAAACTCGGTGCCGACATCATCGATATCAATATGGGCTGCCCCGCCAAAAAAGTTTGTAAAAAAGCGGCCGGCTCTTCGCTACTGCGCGACGAAGCACTCGTGCAAGATATCCTGCAAGCCGTGGTCGGCGCAGTCAACGTGCCCGTCACACTGAAGATACGCACCGGTTGGGACAGCGAGCAACGCAACGCTGTGCGCATTGCGCATATTGCACAACAAGCGGGTATTCAGGCGCTAGCGATTCACGGCCGCACCCGTGCCGACAGGTTCAATGGCGAGGCGGAATACCAAACGATTGCCGATGTGGTTGCCAGCACCGATCTACCCGTCTTTGCCAATGGTGATATCACCGACCCGTTTAAAGCTCGCCAAGTGCTAGCTATGACCGGCGCAGCCGGCTTGTTAATTGGCCGTGGCGCCCAAGGTCAGCCATGGTTATTCCAACAAATTAACCACTACTTAACCCACAGCGAGATACTTGCCCCGCCAAGTGCTGACGAGCGTGCTGCGATTATCACTGAGCATGTCGCGGCCATACATGCGTTCTATGGCGAGCACCTAGGGGTGAGAATCGCCCGCAAACACGTCGGCTGGTATATGCAGCACGACCTCGACAGCAGTGAGACCCGCGGCCTTTTCAACCGCGCCGAGACACCTGCTGAACAGTTCCAAATTTTACAACACTACTTCAACACTCCATCCTTCCTAAAAGAGGCCG
>JBEAQQ010000139.1:0-16136 GCA_041163785.1 Pseudomonadota bacterium | reverse complement strand
TATAACTAGCGCAAGAATTACTACCTCATCGGCCCACTCACCGCTACAATGCCGTCATGATTACACTCACCGACATCCACCTCAGCCGTGGCCAAACCAGCCTTATCGATGGCGGCAGCCTCACCATCCACCCAGGCCAACACATCGGCATCATTGGGCGCAACGGCTGCGGCAAATCCAGCCTCTTTAAACTCCTGCTTGGACAACTACACCACGACAGCGGCGAACTGTTTATCCCCAAAGACTGGCGCCTGTCACACATGGCACAAGAAGTGAGCGCTAGCGAACGCCCCGTCCTCGACTACGTCATCGACGGCGACAAAAAACTGCGCCAAATTGAAGCCGATATCGCCAACGCCCAGCGACAAGGCGACGACGACGCCCTCGGCCACCTCTATCACGACCTCGAAGCCATCGACGGCTACCAAGCCAAAGTGCGCGCCGAACAACTGCTCGACGGCCTAGGGTTTAGCCCAGACCAAATGCAGCACCCCGTGAGTCACTTTTCCGGCGGATGGCGCATACGCCTCAACCTCGCCCAAGCACTCATGACCCCCGCCGATATATTGCTGCTCGACGAGCCGACCAACCACCTCGATATGGACGCCACCCTCTGGCTAGAACAGTGGCTGCAACGCTATCCCGGCAGTATCCTGCTGATATCCCACGACCGCGACTTCCTCGACGCCGTGACCCAGCACACCCTGTCCTACGAACAGAAACAACTCGTGCTATACAAAGGTAATTACAGTGCCTACGAACGCCAGCGAGCAGCTCGCCTAGCCCTGCAACAAGCCGCCTTCGAAAAACAACAGCGCGTAAAAGAGCAGATGGAATCCTTCGTGCGGCGCTTCAAAGCCAAGGCCACCAAAGCCAAGCAAGCCCAGAGCCGTATCAAAGCCCTAGCGCGCATGGAAGATATCGCTCCCGCGCATATCGATTCACCCTTTCACTTTGCGATTCGCCACGCCGACAAATCTTCGCAAACCCTCGTCAGCTTGAGCGATGCCACGCTCGGATTTGATGCCGCACATCCCATCTTGAACAAAGTAAATATCAATATATTGCAAGGTTCCAGAATAGGCCTGCTAGGGCCGAATGGCGCCGGCAAATCAACGCTTATCAAAAGCATTGTGGGCCAACTCAAACCACTCGACGGCGACCGCCACACCGGCGAGCATAGCCGTATTGGCTATTTCGCCCAGCACCAACTCGAGGCCCTCGACCTCAACGCCAGCCCCCTGCTGCATATTCAGCGCATTAGCCCGCAGGCCACCGAGCAGGAAATCCGCAACTTCCTCGGCGGGTTTGATTTCCACGGCGACGACGCCCTCGGTAGTATTGGCCACTTCTCTGGCGGCGAAAAAGCTCGCCTCGCGCTGGCCATTGTGACCTGGCAAGCACCTGCGCTGCTACTGCTCGACGAACCGACCAACCACCTCGACTTAGAGATGCGCCACGCACTGACACTGGCGTTACAAAACTTCCCCGGCGCGGTTGTTATCGTGTCCCACGACCGGCATCTTCTGCGCAACTGCGTCGATGACTTTCTTTTGGTCGCCGAAGGTCGTGTTGTACCCTTTGATGGCGACCTGGACGACTACCACCAATGGCTAAGCGCGTTTAAAGCTCGCCGCGATGTCGTCGACAAACCCGCCACCCTCTCCAAGAATTTGAGCGCCGATGACAAGCGCAAGCAAAAGCAGCGCGAAGCCGATATTCGCAAACAGCTAAGCCCCTTGAAGAAGCAGCTCGACGCCCTTGAAAAATCCGTCGATCGATTACAGACCCAACTCGACGCCATTAACGAACAACTCGCCGATGCCAGTCTCTACGACGACGACAACAAAAAACAGCTTAACGCCTTGCTGGCGGAACAGGCCACACTGACCCAGCGCCTCAACGACGACGAAGAGGCTTGGATGGAAGCACAAGAGAATTACGACGCGCTATTCGCCGAATTACAGAGCGACTAGCGGCGATCGTCAGGGGGAATCGAATAGGTTCCCGTGGCGTGGGCGACAACCTCGTCGCTCCCCTCCGAGAAAATATCCACCTCAGCGACAACAAGCGCCTTACCGGCTTTCAGCAGATGACAAACGGCTAGAATGTCCGCATCCGCGCGGGGTTTCCGCAGGAAGTTGATCGACAAATTCGTCGTTACCGCCAAAGGAATTAACCCATAGTGACCCAAGATCGCCGCGTACATCGCGCAGTCGGCAGCGGTAAACATCACCGGCCCCGACACAGTACCACCGGGACGCAAAGCGCGCTCATCGATGGGGTAGCGCACCGTGGCAGTATGATCGCCCAAAGCCTCCACCTTCAAACCCACCTGGGAGAACTCTTTAACGAAGAAATCGTTGAGTATAGTGACGTCCCGAATCATAGGCGATTGACCTTAGCGTCAGCGATATAGCCGCGCACCTGCTCCGCCAACAAGGCCATCGGAAGTGCACCATTGCGCAACACCGCATCGTGGAACTGACGCACGTCGAAGTCATCTCCCAGCGCTTGTTCCGCTTCGCGACGCAGCTCCCAGATCAACAGCTCACCCAACTTGTAACTCAGCGCCTGACCCGGCCAAGAAATATAGCGATCCACCTCTGACACAACGTTTTCCATCGACAAGGACGTGTTGCTAGCGAGGAAGTCTATCGCTTGCTGGCGCGACCAACCCTTGGCGTGAAGCCCCGTATCGATGACGAGTCGCGCCGCTCGCCACATCTCGTAGCTGAGTCGGCCGAAGTCCTCGTAAGCATTTTGATAAATACCCATCTCTACCCCGAGCTTCTCGGTATAAAGCGCCCAGCCCTCACCGTAAGAGCTAAAATACAACTGCTTGCGGAACGCCGGGACGTTTTCCAATTCCATCGATATCGCCATTTGGTGGTGGTGGCCTGGTACCGCCTCGTGCAACGTAAGTGCTGGCAATTCGTAAAGTGGACGCTGGTCGAGACGGTAGGTATTCACCATGTAGGCGCCGCCGCGATCGCTATTAAGTGGCGCGGGCCAATAGGCCGCGGTGGAATACGCCGGCGCGATTTCGTCTGGCACCGGCTGCACACCGTAGGGTAGACGAGGTAGCGTGGCAAAAAACTTGGGCAGTACATAGTCGATACGCTTTGCCACAAAAGACGCCTCGGACAACAGCGCGCGCGGCGTGGTGGCATAGAATTGCTGGTCGCTGCGCAGGAAAGCAATAAAGGCATCGAGGTCGCCGTCGAAGTTAGCCTGCTGCTTCACAACCTCCATCTCGGCGCGAATCCGCTTCACCTCAGACAATCCTATGGCGTGAATATCCTCCGCCGTGTACTTATCTGTGGTGACGTATTGATGAATTTGGGCGCGGTAGTACTCCTCCCCATCTTGCATCGCGTAGGCACCCACAGAGGCTCGACTAGCCGGCAGGTATTCGCTTTCCACGAAGGCTACCAACTCGCGAAACGCGCGATTGAAACCCTCTTCCAATGCCACTCTCAGGCTAGCATCCAACGCAGCAGTTTGCGCTGCCGACAGTTTGGCTGGGTAGTCGCGCAGCTTATTCCACAGGGGGTTATCTTCCACATTGGGGTAGACCTGTGCCTGCATCGTTTTGAGCACTTTTTCCACCACCACGCGTGGCATGGTTTTTCCCATCTCGATACCCCGGCGCATGTTGTCGATATGCTGACCAAAGAACGCCGGCAGCGCCATCACGCGCTGCTGGATAGCCACGATGTCGGCCTCAGTACGCAGGGCGGTATCCGCCATGGCCTGCACCGGATAGTTAAAAAATGAGGAAAAGGTATTAAAGGGAAGAGCGTATTCAGCGCTGTCGAAGGACATGATGCGACCGGCGACACGCCAACGCAAAAGGGCGTGATTGATCGCCTGCTGGCCGCTCAAACTTTCTTTGTCGACGGCATCAATATCCCGCAACAGCGCCTCATCTTCCACTCGCTGTTGCTGCAACGCCGCAAAACTCGCATCGGGAAGTAGGTGATCGCGATCAGACAAACCGCTAGATGAAGCATAGATGGGATCTCTCGCGAGCAGCATCTGCCAATCGCGCTCGATAAGCGAATCCAAATCGGCGGCGAACGCCGCACTACAGAAAAAGCTGACTAGCCAAACCAGTGCACGACGCATCGAATCCCCCTAATCTTATTCGGCTTGATAGACTCCATTGGCCGCGTCGATGGCGCCGCTGTTCACCGCCACACCTTGGGCGCGAAGGGCACTTTCTAACGCGTGCAAACACAGTAACACGTTCTTTTGGTTGGCGGCATGGCCCATCAAGCCAATTCGCCACACTTTACCCGCTAAACTTCCAAGCCCCGCACCAATCTCTAGGCTGTAGTCCTGCAACAAGGTATTGCGCAGCGCCGCGTCGTCGACACCCTCGGGAATATTGACCGCATTCAGCTGTGGCAAGCGATATTCAGGCGCTACTCGCATAGTCAGTCCCATGGTTTCTAGACCGGCAACTAGCGCACGGTGGTGAAGATCATGGCGCGCCCATGCGGCCTCCAAGCCTTCCTCTTCAACAATACATAGCGATTCATGCAGGGCATACAGCGCGTTGATCGGTGCCGTGTGATGGTAGGCGCGCTTGCCTTCGCCACCCCAGTAACCCATCACTAGATTCATATCTAAAAACCAACTTTGCACCTTGTGCTGGCGGTTTTGAATGCGCTCGACAGCGCGGGGGCTAAACGTCACGGGTGATAAGCCTGGCACGCACGACAGACATTTTTGCGTGCCAGAATAGACCGCATCGGCACCCCATTCGTCGACCGACAACTCGATACCCGCTAGCGAGGTAACCGTGTCAACGATACTGAGCATGCCAGCCTCGCGCGCCATTGCGCACAGTGTTTTGGCATCCGAGCGCACGCCGGTAGAGGTTTCCGCATGAACAAAACACAATGCCACCGCCTCAGGATTGGCGGCGATAGCGTCCGCCACCTTAGCTACCGATACCGGCGTACCCCACTCGTCTTCTACCATGACCGCCTTGGCACCACAGCGCTCAACATTTTCGCGCATGCGTCCGCCAAACACGCCGTTCTGACAAACAATCACAGTATCGCCACAGGACACCAGATTCACAAAGCAGGCTTCCATCCCCGCCGAACCCGGTGCAGACACAGGCAAGGTCAAGGCATTCTGGGTTTTGAACACATATTGCAGCTTCTCTTTCACCTCATCCATCAACGCAATAAAAGCGGGGTCCAAATGACCGATCGTGGGTCGTGACATCGCCTCTAAAATACGCGGATTAACATCCGAGGGGCCTGGACCCATCAAGGTACGCTGGGGTGGGTGAAAAGAACCTGCCATGTTAACTCTCCTGAATCTTGCTTAGATTATCGGCAACAGCTGCCAAGAAACCGTGCATGTCCACAATGGTTTCATTGTCAGGGTCAATGGTTTTACCCTTGAGATCACCGGTGATAATGCCCTGCTCAACAGTTTTGATCAGCGCCTTTTTCATATTGTTAGCATACTTTGACAATGCGTCGTTGTTTTCACGGCGCGCCAAGGTTTGTAAGGCATTGGCGACGGCATAGATCAACGCTGACGAATTGAAAATCGCCACCTTGCCATTGCTCTCTGCCCATTTCAGATACAGATCGTGGGCGGTACCGTGGGGCGCCTCAAACAGCATTACACCGGTTTTACTCTCAATCACCGAACTGGCCGTGGCCAAACTGCCACCCAGCGCCGCCGAGATATCCGAAAAGATATCGCCGTCGAGGTTTTGTGCGGGGTAGAGTGCGTTGCGCGCGGGGTCGGTGATCATTTTAATCAACTGACTCGAGGGGCGCATCACCATGAAAGAAGGCAGAACATTCATGCCTTCATTGGCCACGAGCTCTTCCCGTGATTCGCGAATCACATCGCTGAACGCCACGTCGTATTTCATGTACTCGCGCTTGAGGCCGAAGTAAATTTCTTTGTCGTTTTGGGCCGCATCGCGGAACACCTGCTTGACCCAATCCTTGATGGCCTGACGGTCGTTTGACATAAACAGAATGGGATCGCCCGCCTTAATGCGCCGGGCGTGCTGTTCAACACCGTCGAGCACCACCTTTACAAAACCGTCTTCCTTGGCCGCCATGTTAAAGCTGCCATATTGGTCACCACCACCGGCACTCATACGCGAAATCGACACGTGTGATTTGCGGCTAGGGATGCCGTATTGTTTGAGGCTTTCCACCAGTTTGTATAACTTGCGACCGGTGTTGTTGTCGGGCACACCCCAGATAGCGCGCTCAGGTGGGTTAGCCACAATGCGCGCCGCTTGTGCGTCAATGAGTTCGTAGTGGTATTTCAGGCCCAATTCATCGACTTTAGCCTTGTACTCACTGTAGTAAATCTGTTCGATCGACTGGCGCATAACGCCGTCGTAACCCGCAATCACGGTATCCTTCAGGCCGAGATAAATATCGCGCTTTTCATCGATGGCGCGTTGAAAAAATCGGTGGGCCCAAGCTTCAACGTCTTGCATATCGTTGGTGCTTAGCAACCAAGGGTCGCCCTTGTGGATGTCGCGGCGGTGCAACTCCACAGGCTCGCCACTGCTACCGACAAACACCACTTTAATGACGCCGGTAATCTCGGAAACGTCATTATAGGATTCCTTGATACCGCCCATGTCCATAGTATCTACCACGATATCGCGACCGATCCACTCGGGAGTATTGACCTTCAAATTAGTAAACGGAATATCTTCTCGGGTAATGTTGCCACCGATGCCTTTTCGAATCGCACCATTGGGTGATTTAGTCGCCAGCTTGTCGAGGTCTTCCTCTTGAATACCGTGGTATTTTTCCAACAGATCATTCAGCTGGGCACGGTTGACGGTCATGCCGGCATTTTTAATACCCACACCGTGGGTATTGAGCATGTCGATGGCGTCATTCACGGCCTTACCGTTGGTGACTAGGCGGTTTTCTGCGGTCAGATCGACCTCGACCAAATTGATGTCCAAGGGGGTTTTGATGAACATGTCGAGGATGCGTTCAAAGGCGACCTGTGCCATCTCGTCGCCGTGTAAAACAACGAGTGGTTTTTCAACGTGGATTTTTGAGCTCATGTTGAGTCCTTTGAGGGTTGGGATAGAAAGCCGACATTATAGCCGACCTTGTACAGCAAATCAGTCTCTACCAACGCGCGCGTAGACACAATTCACCTTTAGTCGTATTAGTTTTCGCGGATATCCAGCACCGGCAGTTCTGTTTTGCGTAACACAGAGCGCAGCACAAAACTCGAGTGCACCCCCGACACCCCCTCAATGCGGGTCAAACGCCCCAACAAAAACTCCTCGTAGTAGGCCATATCAGGCACCATGACCTTGAGCAAGTAATCCGCCGCCTGACCAGTGACCACGTTGCACTCAACCACCTCAGGGAAAGCCGCCACCTCACGCTCAAAGTGCTCAAAGCGCTCGGCGGTGTGACGGTCCATCGATATACCGATGATGGCGGTGAGCTTTAACCCCAGTTTTGCGGGATTAAGCAGAGTGACATGGCCATCAATAATTCCGCTGTCCTCCAGCTGTTTGACACGGCGGGAGCAAGGCGTAGGCGAAAGGCCAACACGATCGGCGAGCTCAAGGTTAGAGATACGCGCATTAGCCTGTAATTCCTGCAAAATACGACGATCAATACGATCAAATTTCATAAAACCCTCATTAATACCCAATAAATGCAAATAAGTTAGCGAATTATTGCACTAATAATGGAAAATTGCGCGACATTTGCAGTCATTCGCTCAAATAAATAGCCTAATATACGTCACATGAGGTTACAGATGCGACACGCGGCTTACCCAGCCCCCTATTCGCCATCAAACGCCATACACCCTGTGGCATCGCGGTTAACCAAAACCGCCCAACCGTAAAACAAAAAAGGCGCCTGGGGCGCCTTTCTTGTTTTTCATCGACTTACTTATTCATACCGCGGTACATCATGGCGGTGATCTCGTCGACATTGAACGTCGCGGGTTTCATGCGCGGCGGGAATTGCTGCATGCTCATCACGAACTTACCCACGATCGGCTTCGCTGGGTAAATCAGGTAACTGTGCTCACCGAACCAACGCTCGTAGCTGTTCGACTCATGCTGTGCGCGCTCAAAGGGGTCGGTGCGCAAATCAAACAGCAGCGGTGCACGCAGCTTCACAAACGGTTCACGCCATACATGTAAACGAGTGGCACGCTGCTCGGCAAAAACCAACTTCCAACGATCACCGTAGCGCAAACCCACTAGGTCGCCATCGTCACTAAAGTACAGGAATTCATAGCGCGGGCTCTGCTTTGTCTCACCGGTGAGCAGCGGCACAAAATCGTAGCCGTCGAGGTGAACACGGAACTGCTTATCGCCCGCCTGGTAGCCCTGCTTCAATTTGCCCGCAATATCTTTAACACCCGCCGCCGACATCAACGTTGGTACCCAGTCCAGGTGCGACATCACAGCCGAAGAACGACTACCCGGAGCCACCTTGCCAGGCCAGCGAACAAACATCGGCACGCGGTAGCCACCTTCCCAGTTGGTATTTTTCTCACCACGGAAAGGGGTCATCGCCGCATCGGGCCACATATTTAGGTGGGGGCCGTTATCGGTGGTGTAAATCACGATGGTGTTGTCGGCGATCTTTAACTCGTCTAGTTTGTTCAACAACACACCAACATGATCATCGTGTTGCAGCATACCATCGACGTATTCATTCAAGCCCGAGCGACCGAGGTACTCTTCCGGTGCGTGGGTGAAATAATGCATACGGGTTGAGTTAAACCATACAAAAAATGGCTTTTTAGCGGCGTGGGCACGATCGATAAAATTCAGACTGGCACTCAAGAAGTCTTCGTCGATACGCTCCATGCGCTTCTTGGTCAGTGGCCCCAAGTCTTCGATACGGCCGTCCGCATAAGAATGGATCACACCGCGCGGAGCAAACATTTTGCGCATGCGTTCGTCTTTGAAGTAGTGCTCGCGCTCGGGTTCTTCTTCGGCATTCAGGTGGTACAAGTTGCCAAAGAACTCATCAAACCCATGGTTGGTAGGCAAAAATTGGTCGCTGTCGCCCAGGTGGTTTTTACCAAACTGACCTGAGGTATAGCCAAGCGGCTTGAGTAGTTCCGCCAAGGTGGGGTCATCGGGGTGAATCCCCTGTGGCGCGCCGGGCAAACCGACTTTCGTCAGGCCGGTTCTCACCGGGCTTTGCCCTAAAATGAAGGCCGAGCGACCCGCGGTGCAGCTCTGCTCGCCGTAGTAGTCGGTCATGAACAAACCTTCTTCAGCGATGCGGTCAATATTAGGCGTCTCGTAACCCATCATGCCGTGACTGACATAACTGATATTAGTGAGGCCAATATCATCACCCATGATGACCAAGATATTCGGCTTGTCGCTCGCTTGGGTCACCCCAGCAAACGCCAACAACCCCAGGGCAAGAACGTTAATTATGTTTTTCATCGAATACGACACCTTAATGAACAAGCCCCTAATTTACCTCATCGCAGGCTAAGCCACATCATCCTCATCGGGATTGGCAGGATATGCCTTGTCCAAAAATGCGGCAAACTGGTGCAGTGCGTCACGCGAGGTAAAGATGCCCGCCAACTCACCGTCCTTCAAGACAATGACCGAGCCGAGGCGCTTCTCGGCCATAGCGTGCAGGACCGGCGCCAGTGGATCGTTTACATCCACCATGTAAGGCCGATGATTGACAAGATCTGACACCAACAAATCTTGTTGGTCGCCTAGGCGCTCACCGAAACTCACTGCGCGCAGCAAATCGCGAAACGACACTAGACCAACGATATCGCTGTCGTCCAACACGGGCAGATGGTGAATTTGATGGGCATCCATCATCGCCTTGGCCTCGGCCAGACTCGCCGAAGGCGCAATAGAAAAAGGAAAGGGTGTCATCACAGACACCATGGTTGGCATATGCTTGATCATAGAATCACCTCACTTTTCTACATAGTAGGCAATAAAGGAGTTCAGCGCCCGCGACGGCGACAAAAAATCCTAGCGATTTGAGCTATCTATAATAGCCGTACTAATGGGCGGCGTAGCACTGCTCAATATTGCTGATGACTCGCTGTAAACGCGCCTCGCCACGATAGATCAGCGGCGCCGCCGAGGTCATTGCCTCTTTAACTAACGCCAACGCCGACGGGCTGCACAGTGCACTCAATGCATCTAGCCAATGGACGCGCTGGGCCGGGGTCAGTTTGCGCATCACCTTGTCCCGATTGCTCGACAACCATCGCAACTGCAGATCGGCTTGCGGAGACTGCATCAAACGAGCAAATAACGCGTCGCTCTGCGCAGGCGGCAATACGCGGTTCAAAAACAACTGCTGGAACCATGTCACGACGCGTATGTCGTCGGACTCTGCCAGAGCATAAAGCGCAGCCATTCTGACATCTTGCGCCTCCGCCTCGGCACTCAGTTGACGTAGATAGCTACTCCAAGGATCGAAATCGCCCGCCATTTTCATCGCCATAGCCACTGTCCACGCTTCGCCATACTTAGCGAGGCGCATGCCGACAAGGTTCGCATCCTCGGCGGCAGCAATGCCATCTAGAAAGGCGGCCATCTCGGGGTTCGCCGCTAGTGCGCGCCACTGCACAATATCCAATGCCGTCGGGTTCGACTTCGCGCCCTCTAGGGTGACCGATTCCTTAGGCGCGTCGCGATAATCACACGCCACCTTGCAGCGATGTGGCAGCAAACGTCCCTCTTGCAAAAGCGAGTAAACCTGTTGATACACCGGCATGGGTAAATCTTGTACCGCTCTTGGTGTGTCTCGATTCGCGCGCCAGTCTGACCAGAGCGTCGTTGCCAGCTTATCCCTGCCAACGGCGTCTTCCAGACCGAGCAGCGCACCGACAACCAAGGCTTGGTCTTCAGACTCTTCCACGGCGAGCACCTTGTCGGAAGGTACATCCCAGCACATTGGCCCCAAGGGGTAGCGCGCCAGTTCGCGCGCACGGCGCCAAGCAGCCCGCGACACCGATTCGTCGAGCCTCCCAGCGGCGCGGTAAGCATCTAGGCCCGCCCATTGCGCCATACCGCGAGCAACGCACTGTGTCTGCCAATTACTATAAGCACCTGCGTGCTCAAACCAATGCGCCGCGAGTTGCTGCGCCTGTGCCTCAATCGACGCCGAAGGGTTGACCAACAAACCCACCGCATTGTTGGTTTCAGGCAGATTGGCGAGCTTAACAACATCCAATTTTGCAAAGGGGTAGGCCTGCGCACCCCGCTCGGCAAGGGCTTTCAAACCCGCCAACCAAGGATCCATCTCAACACCGTAGCCCGCCACAGGAATACCATTAACGGCGCCCGATGTCGGCTCAGGTAGTTCACCCATTACCCATCCCAGCGCACCCAGCGGCAGTGCCGGCGAAGGGGTAAATCTGACCACGCGACGCTGGTTCTCCAAATCGGTACGACTCGCCTCGGGTGAACTCGCTAGCACATCAACACTGGCCGGTACGTCGAATGACAAGCTCACCGGCGTGCGATATCGGGGTTCGTCAAAACCGGGCAATACATAGCGTGCACCACCATCGCCCAAGCTGGCAATGTAGGTGGATTTATCTCGACTGCGTATAAAACCTTTCAACCCGGGGCTGTAGGGGGCCGAATAATCAAGAATCAGTTTGCTGCGACCCACGGGCAGCGTGCGATCGAACACAATACTCGCCAAACCCTCGGCGGTATGTTGGCGCCACTCACCCGAGGCGATGGTGCCTCCCACCGCCTGCACAGTACCCACCCGCAGCTGCGCACCGTGCAGCCAAAGCCGGTCGATGGGCTGCAACACATCGATATCGATTTCCACATGGCCAGTGAATTCATCTTTGCGGGTCTGCAAATACAGCTCAACGTTGTAACTTAGCGGCGTGAGTTGCGCCGGCAGATGATCAACCGGCAACTGGTCCGCCGGGACCGCATCGTTACTGCTTGAACAGGCGGTGAGTATAAAAAATAAGGCGGCCAACGCCGCCTTCAGAAAAACGCTCAAACTAGATCTCCGCCATGTCGCCTTTAGACTCTAACCAGGTTTTGCGGTCGCCGGCACGCTTCTTGGACAGTAGCATATCCATAATCTGATGGGTGCCATCACCCTCGGTCAGGGTAAGCTGAACCAAACGGCGCGTATCGCGATTCATGACCGTCTCGCGCAGCTGCAAGGGGTTCATTTCACCCAGACCTTTGAAGCGCTGCACGTTGATTTTGCCCTTGCGATTTTCTGCCTCAAGGCGATCCAACACTCCTTGCTTCTCTGACTCGTCCAAGGCGTAAAAAACGTCCTTACCGATATCGATACGGTACAAGGGCGGCATGGCAACATAGACATGGCCGGCATTAACCAAGGCGGGGAAATGACGCACGAACAAAGCGCACAACAAGGTAGCAATGTGCAAACCGTCCGAATCGGCATCAGCGAGGATACAAACTTTACCGTAGCGTAGACCCTCGAGGTTATCTGAACCTGGGTCGACCCCCATAGCAACGGCAATATTATGGATTTCAGCCGAGGCAAGCACCTCAGAAGAATCCACTTCCCAACTGTTCAAGACCTTGCCCCGCAGCGGCAAAATCGCCTGAAACTCACGGTCGCGCGCCTGTTTCGCTGAGCCACCCGCCGAGTCGCCCTCTACCAAAAACAGTTCACCGCGCATGGCGTCGGCGCCAGAACAGTCGGCCAATTTACCCGGTAGTGCTGGACCGGCACTGACGCGCTTGCGCGCCACGGTTTTATTCTTGCGAAGACGGCTTTGCGCGTTACTGATAAACAGTTCCGCCAACTTGTCTGCCTCGTCTGTATGCTGGTTCAACCAGAGCGAGAAGGCATCTTTCGCCACGCCCGAGACAAATGCCGCACACTCACGCGACGATAAACGCTCCTTGGTTTGACCGGAAAATTGCGGATCCGCCAATTTGGCGGACAGGATATAGCAACAACGATCCCAGATATCTTCTGGTGACAACTTAACGCCACGCGGCAACAGATTGCGAAACTCGCAGTATTCACGAACCGCCTCTAACAGACCTGTGCGCAAACCATTAACGTGGGTACCACCCTGCGCGGTGGGAATCAGGTTGACGTAGCTCTCTTGCGTCAACTCACCGCCCTCGGCAAGCCACTGTACCGCCCAATCTACGGCTTCGCTATTGCCGCTAAAACTACCCACAAAGGGCAAGATTGGCAGGGTTTCGTAACCCTCAGTTGAGGCGCGCAAATAATCCGTTAAGCCATCCTCGTAGAACCATTCCTCGCTGTTGTCGGGGGTTGCTTCATCGACGTAGGTCACTTTCAAACCGGGGCAGAGCACCGCCTTCGCGCGCAATACGTGCTTCAAGCGGGGCACAGAAAACTTCACCGAATCGAAGTACTGTGCATCCGGGGTAAAGCGCACCAGAGTACCGGTGTTGCGTTTGCCAACGGTATCGATCTCACGCAAATCGCGGGCCAGGTTGCCGTCGGCAAAATTGATTTCATAGAGGACGCCGTCGCGCTTGATACGCACATCGACGGTTTTCGACAGCGCGTTAACCACCGAGATACCCACCCCGTGCAGACCACCGGAGAACTGATAATTTTTGTTAGAGAACTTACCACCGGCGTGTAGGGTTGTCAGAATGACCTCAACACCGGGACGCTTCATTTCAGGGTGAAGGTCAACCGGCATACCGCGGCCATCGTCTTCTACGCTGAGCGAGCCATCGCTGTGCAGCGTAATTTTTACTTGGCTAGCGTGTCCTGCGAGTGCTTCGTCGACAGAGTTGTCGATGACTTCTTGAGCCAGGTGGTTGGGGCGCGCGGTGTCTGTGTACATACCAGGGCGCTTTCGCACGGGATCAAGCCCAGTTAAAACCTCAATCGAATCCGCGTTATAGTTGCTCATATTCGCTTGTTATTCCTATAAAATCGGCGTCTGCCACCCGAAGTGGATCGACGTGCTATCTATTCAACGCATGGATAGTAAAGGATATCGCGGCAAACTGCACACGCTGAAAGCGCAAACTGAACAAAAGGTGGTGATTAATATCCACCGGCCTCCATATCAAAGCTAAAGTCCACTCCCTCGACGCGCGACACACCGCTGCTAAACGTGCCATCGGCAAACAGGTCGAACCATCGGTAGCCGGGGGCAAGATCGTCGAGAATAAAGTCGCTTTCCCGCGGCTTAAACTGGATACAGGTCGACGGCGAAGACAAAATGGGCAGCCCCCGATAGCTTGTCTCCCACTGCTGATGAACATGGCCACAGATGAGCAATTTGACATTAGGCAGCGCCACCAGCACATCTAAAAATGCCTCCCCGTTGTCGATGCGTTGCGGGTCGATCCACGCACAGTCTAATGGCAGCGGAGGGTGGTGGCAGGCGACTAGCACATGCTTGTCAGAGTGCTGCGCCGCCAGCGACTGCAGGCGGGACAATTCTGCCGAACTTACTCGGCCTCCTACCTGGCGATGTATCGTCGAGTCGAGCATCACCACCAACCAATTATCCAGCACCGCGTGGCCTGCCATCGCTCCGCTGCTCTCGGCGTGTGCCGACATTACAGCATTGTCGTCGTGATTGCCCGGCAGCCACTGCACGGGGGCGTCGAAGGCCTGCATATACTCTGTAAATCGCTGGTAGGCTTGCGGAGTGCCGTGGGTGGAAATGTCTCCCGTGGCGAGAATAAGATCGATGCTAGGATTTTGCTGCGCCACCAACGCAAGTACATAGCCTAGGCTGCGATCTGTATCCACACCCAGCAGCTTACCGCCCCTATCTCGCTCGAGGTGGGTGTCGGTGATTTGCACCACACGCAGGCCATCACGCGCTGCCAAGGGGCACCTCTTGCGCCAGGCCGTACTTCACACAGTACGCGAGCCACTCGGCCAAAAATTGATTCACCTGGTATTTTTCATCGTCGCTATCAACGCGCCGGCTGTCGCCGACGAATAACTTCAAGCGCCGCTGACCATTAAATTTAATGACTTCGGCCATGGCGGCGTCGAAATACACGCCCACCTCAAAATCCAGATCGTGCAGCCACTTTGAGAGGTATTGGTCGGCGCTCACAGCGACAATAGCCGTATGTGCACTGCGCTCTCTGACCTCAAAAGACACCGTATAGTGGATGGGACGATTTGGCATGGCGACATCAAACAGTAGCGTTTTGCCCTTCTCCGCCTCACCGAGCAGGCGACACAATGCAACGAAGTTAGCCTCACAAAGGGCTTGTTCGCGACTCAGGTCGACTCGATAATTCTTGAGAAATCCCACCTCATGCCACCTATTTCTTAAAAAAAACACAATTTAGTCGCATTGTGCACTTCAATTTGCGCATCATCAAACTACAATGGTGCTTTATTGCACAGTCGTAGCATATTTTTGATAAGCTACTGCATCTGTAATGATAGTTGCCGCGTCCAAGCCCTATCAAAAATTTTTCAAAGGAATGTTTTGTGAAATTAAAAACTCTTGTTGTTTCCTGCTCCATCGCGCTCTTTGCCAACGCGTCTAACGCTGATTCACTGTTGGACGTCTACCAGCAAGCACTGGCCAACGACGCCCAGCTGCAGGCGGCCAAAGCTAACTTCAACGCCAACAAAGAGGCCAAAAACCTTGGGTTGTCCGCCTTGTTGCCGCAGGTCAACGCTAGCTTCACACGTACCGAGAGTGAAAGCGATCTTGCTCAAGGAGGTATTGACGTAGGTAGTTCTGACACAACAACCAAAACAACCTCTGTCACTCTGTCACAGGCGCTGTTCAACTTACCCGCCTGGCACAACTACAAGGCCGGCGCTGTCTATGCGAATCTGGCCGAGGCGCGCTACAAATACGACCAACAAGATTTAATTATTCGTGTCGCAGAGGCCTACTTCGGCGTGCTGAGCGCGCAGGAGCGCCTGACCTCGGCGCGCGCGGAAGAAAAAGCCATCGAGCGCCAACTCGAGCAGACCATGCAACGCTTTGAAGTGGGGTTGATCCCCATCACCGACGTGCACGAAGCGCGAGCCGCTTACGACTTGGCCGTAGTGGCTCGCCTCGCCGAAGAGGGCTCACTGGATATCGCCAAAGAGGCGCTCACCGTGCTCACTGGCCGCGACAACGCCAACTTATCCACC
>JBEAQQ010000138.1:0-2928 GCA_041163785.1 Pseudomonadota bacterium | reverse complement strand
CATCAGGTTGGCGCTCGGCAAACAGTCCCTCTTTTAACATTAATTCGGCACCGCCCTCTTCACCCTCGGGCGCCCCCTCTTCAGCGGGTTGGAAAATGAACATGACGTCGCCTTGAAGTTCGTTGCGCTTAGCCGCCAAGGTTGATGCCACACCCATCAGTATTGATACGTGAGTATCGTGTCCACACGCGTGCATCACACCGGTTTGCTGGTTGCGATAGGTGGTGGTCACTGCGGATGCAAAAGGCAGCCCGGTCTGTTCGGCAACGGGGAGTGCGTCCATGTCAGCCCGCAGTGCGACCAACGGCCCAGGTTGTCCACCGCGGAGAATGCCCACCACGCCGGTATGAGCAACCTTGGTTTGAACCTCTAATCCCAGTGAGCGGAGGTGCGCCTCAACATAGGCCGAAGTTTCATATTCACGGTTACTCAATTCGGGGTTTTGATGCAAGTGACGACGCCATTCAACAACTTGACTCTCGAGGCTTGGATCAATTGCCAACGCGGTCTGGCTCAGGCTACTAGCGGCCACTAATGCCGCCAAAACACAGAATCTTTTCATGTTTCTCTCCTTTGAAAATAGCTTGATCCTACGCTCGAAATGATGAACTGCCAAGCCACCTTGACGCTTTGGCCACTTTGCACTCACCCGAATTCGCTTTTCGCTAATTTGCCAAATGTAAAAAATTGTAAACAACGGCCTGAAAGCCAAGCAAAATCCGAGATCTGTGACTAAACTTTTTAAAGATAAGAGGATGCTATATGCAGTTCACTGACACGTTGCGACTTGAGACGCGCCACCTCCACAGGCAACTCGACCACCACCCTATACTCGAGGCTCTCATGTCACCTTCGGTGACAATTCATGACTATCGAGCCACACTCGACGTCCTCGGCGCTTGGTTTATGGCCATTGAATCTGTTTTTTACCCGCGTTGGCCGAGTGACTTGGCCATCGCTGTCAAAATGCCGCCTCTGCAACACGATCTGCGTTTGCTTGCCCGCCAACCCGTTACCTTGGTTCCGGCTGCTCTCACTCAGCTTCCCGAAAGACCCAGCGATGCTTTTTGCCTCGGTGTGATGTACGTATGCGAAGGCTCCTCACTGGGCGGCGCTGTTATTGCACGGCACTTAGAAAAGCGTCTGCAACGGCGCGACGTTTTCCAATTTTACAGCTGCTACGGCGAAGACCTTGGCGTGCACTGGCATAGAATTCAGCGGCACCTTAACCAGCAAGCGGAGGATGTTTGCAACGCACAGCAGATCATCGCTGGCGCCAAATGGGCGTTTAACTCGCTGTATCAACACCTTCGAAGGTTCTCTTCCGAGGCCTTAACCGCATGCTAAATAAAGTGAAGCTGGGGTGGTTACTCACGGGTCTCGCCCTTTTTACACTGGCAACCGCTAGCTATTTTTCACCTACTTTGCCATGGCTAATTGCCTTGGCTGTGGGTTGTGGGGCCATTGGCCTGAAATTTTTGTGGCATGACATTGAAGAACTGCACCAACTTTCGTCGAACGACCAAGTTAAAGCGTCCTTTGAACAACTTAACGATCATGCACAAGCTCAGATTGCCCTGATTGGGCATGAGGTCCGTACGCCACTCAACGGTATTATGGGTACCCTTGAGGTAATAAAAAACAGCGACGACCCGCAAGACATTAAATATATGGCAGAAAGGGCCATCCAAGCCTCTGAAAACCTATTATTGGTACTCAATAACAATATCGATGCCGTTAAATTCGAGCAGGGGCAATTTACCCTCAATGCTCAACCTCATTCGCTTCTCACCACCTGTGAAAACGTTATTTTGCTTCACAGCCATCTTGCAAGTAGCAAAGATATCGCGCTGAATTTTCACTTTGATCCACGCTTATTCAGCACCATTTTTCTGTACGATGACACCCGCCTGTCTCAGGTGATGAACAATTTAGTGGGTAATGCACTAAAATTTACCCGCCAAGGTCACGTCAGCTTGTGGGTAAGCCAAATAAAAAGCACCGATGACATCGTGTCGATTCGAATCACCGTTGAAGACAGTGGACCCGGCATCGAAAAACAGGACGTCACGCGTATTAAAGATAAATTTTATCGCACCCAGCAACACAGCCACCGCAGTGACGGCGCCGGCTTGGGGTTATTCATAGGCCAACAAATACTATCGCTGATGGGCAGCAATCTAGACATTAGTTCCAAGCCGGGATTCGGGAGTAGTTTTTATTTTGATCTGTCGCTAAAGGTCGCAATGCGCGACCCGATGCCTCACTGCGCGTTACCCATCAGCGTGTCGATACTAGCCCCGCGCAGTCACAATATCGAACTACTCAACACCTACTTACAGCAATGGGGGTTTATCGTTCACTGCCTTTCTGAGTGGGACGATGTTTTGTTCCAACTGAACAAGCAGATTTTAATTGTTGACCACACACTGGCAGAATTTTATCACACTCAGATGCAGCAACTGGCCTTCAATCGCCCCAAGGAAAGCATCATTGTTCTGGTACCCTCTTCCAGCAAAACCAGTCGTGAGCAAGTGTGGCCATCCTTCCACGCACAGCTACTCAGAAAACCTATTTTACCTAGCGAGCTCAAACGCGTTCTTTTCGAACAGCGCGCTGAAACACTCTCAACAAGTGACAACTCGGCCCGTGCAGCAACGGATTTGAGTCATTTACGTGTTCTTTGTGTGGATGACGTCAAGGTGAATCAAATGGTATTTAAAGCCCAGCTAAATAAATTAGGCGTGCAGCAAGTATCGCTCGCTGACAACGGCCAACATGCGCTGCAATTAGCCAGCAAATTTCCCTTGGATATTATCATGATGGATATCAATATGCCGATTTTAGATGGCATTCAGGCGACCAAGATACTAAGAAATCGAGGTTTTAAGGGGCCGATAATTGGTATCACCGCGCTGACTGAAGAGG
>JBEAQQ010000137.1:0-4751 GCA_041163785.1 Pseudomonadota bacterium | reverse complement strand
CTGCTGACCGATCAGACAGAAACACGTCGCCTACAGGGAATGCTCAGTCGACACCAACGACTCTCTTCCATGGGCAAGATGATGTCGTCACTTGCCCACCAAATTCGTACACCCCTATCCTCGGCCATGCTTTACGCTGAACACCTGCAAAATGAGACCCTAAGCCCTGCAATGACGCGAAAATTTTCCGCCAAGGTCTTTGCTAGACTTCATCAGTTAGAGTCTCAAGTCAGCGACATGCTGGTGTTCGCCCGCGGAGAGGTGGAAATTTCTGATGTCTTGTCATGTCAGGCATTGCTAGATGATTGGGCAGAGCAAGCGCGGGAGGCTGTGAGGTCATCCTCAGCCCCCTGTGACGTCAAGATTGAAGGGGCGTGCACTAGATCACTCATAGCCTGTAACAAAGAAATTCTACTTGGAGCCATGATGAACCTGGTGAATAACGCGATTCAGTCCATCGCGGCGGGCGAGGGCATTGAGGGAATCATCAGGCTCTCCGTGGAAAAAAACGGCGACAACGCGGCGTTCTTTGTGGCTGATAATGGCCCAGGCTTTACCGCCCAAGCCCTAGAAGGCATTCAACAAGCATTTTTTACTACAAAAGCGACTGGCACAGGCTTGGGTTTGTCCGTAGTACGGTCCATAGCCGCCGCACACCACGGCCGTTTCTTAATCGAAAGACCAGCGCAAGGTGCCAAGGTTGGCATTCTGATACCTATTGTTCATACCAAAGAGGTGGCGTATGAGTGAGAATAAACCCTGCATACTAGTGGTCGAGGATGATCAGTACCTTCGCGAGGCGGTGGTCGACACTATCGAGCTGGCGGGTTATCGCTGTGCCCAAGTCGCATCCGCTGAAGAGGCGACGGTTTGGCTTGCTCACCATCAAGCTGACATGGTGGTGTCTGATGTGAATATGGGTGACATGGATGGCCACGCATTGCTAGCGCATATTAAGAAGCGTTCGCCACAGATGCCGGTTCTGTTGGTAACAGCATTTGCTACCATAGGTGCCTCCATTGATGCGATTAAGAATGGCGCGGTGGATTACTTAGTGAAGCCTTTTGCGCCACAAGAGCTGGTCTCAATCATCGAGAGATTTGTGGATTACAGCGTGGGGAATGAGGATGATCCCGTCGCCGTAGATGCTTCCAGTGTGCAGCTTTTTCAGCTGGCTGAACGCGTAGCTCAATCAGATTCCACCGTGCTTATTTCGGGTGAAAGTGGCACGGGTAAAGAGGTGTTGGCGCGTTATATTCATCGTAAATCCAAGCGCGCTCGCCAACCTTTTGTCGCGATCAACTGCGCGGCTATTCCAGAAAATATGCTTGAGGCCACCTTGTTTGGGTACGAAAAGGGTGCCTATACCGGTGCTTATAGCAGTGCGCCGGGCAAGTTTGAACAGGCCAATGGCGGCACCTTGTTGCTCGATGAAATCAGTGAAATGGACTTGGCGCTGCAAGCGAAATTATTGCGCGTCATTCAAGAGCGCGAGGTGGAACGCTTGGGGGGTAGGAAGACCATCGAGCTCGATGTCCGAATTATCGCTACGACAAACCGTCAGTTAATCCAGGAGGTTCAGTCGCACCGCTTCAGAGAGGAGTTGTACTATCGACTCAGTGTTTTTCCCTTGCACTGGCTGTCGCTACGGGAGCGCCCGGCTGATATCTTGCCACTGGCAAAACGCTTATTGCAGCAGCATGCGGCTAAAATGAAACACGGCGCAGTGGGCTTTGATGCAAAAGCGGAAAGTGCGCTTCAGCAGTATGCTTGGCCAGGTAATGTTCGCGAGTTAGATAACGTGATTCAGCGCGCATTGATTATGCAATCGGGCGCATGTATCTGCGAAGCTGATTTGAGAATTGATCCCTATGGCGCCGGAAATACTCAAGCGTTGCTGCGCAACGTGATGCCAACGTTTGCCGATGCTGAGCGGCAGCTAGCCTCAATGCCCCTCTCACCGACGCAGCCATTAGATGCCGCGGTCGCGGGTAATGCTGACGTAAATTGTGAAGGCGGGTTGTGTGACGAGGTTCAGCAGCGTGAGTTTGAAATCATTCTCGCCGCGCTCAAGCGCGAAGGAGGTTCGCGCAAACATGTTGCCGAACAATTGGGCATTAGCCCAAGGACCTTGCGCTATAAATTAGCGAAGATGCGTGAGCAGGGTATTCAAGTAGGTTCTATGCACTCGGCTTAACCCCCCGCGAGCTTGACCTTAAATCCCTGTTTCTCTAGCTCAGCTTTAAGCTTTTCACGATGGTCTCCCTGAATTTCAATGAGGCCATTTTTGATGGCGCCACCCGAGCCACACACTTGTTTCAAACGTTTGGCGAGTGCGGTTAGTTCAGCCTCAGCGAGGGAGACGCCCTCGATCAACGAAACGCCAGCCCCTTTGCGCCCCTTGGTTTCGCGGCGAATGCGGACAATGCCGTCGCCGCTCGGCACAGTCGCGGAGCGTTGGCAGGGACCACTGTGAACAGGCGCGCTACAATCGGGGCAAATCCGGCCGCTGTCTGTGGAGTAAACTAAGCGGGAATTTTTTGCCATGGGTGTCTCTCTCTTTTTTGTTGTGCTCGAGTTTGGATTATAATCGACGCTTTCTCTGTCTACCATAAGGGGTATGTGGGATGAACGAAGCTACTTGGCGAGATCAACTGATCGCTTTGCAAGAGCGCGCCGCTTATCAAGACGATATTATCGATGGCTTAAATGAACAGGTCGCTGAGCTAAATAAACAGATGGATGTACTGCAAAAACAGATGCAGTACTTAGTGCGTTCAATGCGCAATTTATCCTCAGGCGATGGTGATGCGCCAGCCGCCAATGAGCCACCGCCGCATTACTAAACACTACGCTTTTACTGGGCGAACATTCTCGGCCTGAAGGCCTTTATCTCCCTGGCCGATCTCAAAGCGGACCAGTTGCCCGTCTTCTAGGACACGTCTGCCGCGACCGTTGGAGCGAATACAGCGGTAGTGGACGAAAATGTCTTCGCCGTTGTCGCGGGTAATAAAACCGAAGCCTTTGCTCACATTGAACCATTTGACATGGCCTGTCTCCGCATTCCGAGAGGGTAGGCTAATGTTTTTGGGCAGTAAATCCGCTATGAATTTAAATCCTAATAGGCCGGCAAAAATGACCGCGGATGACTGAATAACGCCCTCGGTGAAGGGGGTAACAAACGCAATACCAGCGGTCACAATGGCAGCGATGATAACAAGTAAAACACTATGCATAGTTGTCTCGCGAATTTTTTATAGTTGTGGTGTGCGACAATCGCCGATGACTAATAATCATCGCTATTGAGTCTACCATTAAGACCCGGTAGGTTGGCAAGTTTTTGAATAAAATTAATAACTTGATCGTTGAGCGTGGGCGTAAACGAGTTTCGTGTGGGCGCCCTATTGCGGGCACCCAGTAAGTGCGCAGGGGCTTAGTGAGCAATCAACCCAAATTCGCGATCGAGCACCTCGATGATCTCGGCCTTGGGATTGTCCGTTATTGGCAGCGGGCGGCCAATAATTTTCTCCGCGAGTTTCACGTAGGTTTGTGATACGTGCTGCATAACCGAGGCTGGCAGGGCATTGTCCCTAGCTAGCGCATAGCGCTCATCCATGCGATCTTTATTAAGCAAGATATCGGGGTCGGGGAAGTGGCTTAACAGCAATTGGCGGAAGCCCTCTTTGGAGTTTTCCACGACCTTGCCGTCGCGGTATTGGGGGCCGTCCCAAATGCGTGAGGAATCTGGTGTCCCCACTTCATCCATGTAGATCAATTTTTCATTGCCGCTTTGGTCGGTGACATAGCCAAACTCAAATTTGGTGTCGACAAAAATCTGGTCGATATCAGCCAAAGCATCGCTAATTACGTTAAAGCCCTCAGCCAGTAGTTTCTCGTACTGAGCGATATCCTCAACACGCGTGAAATTGAAGGCTTGGTAGTTGTCCGCAATGTTTTGACGGGTAATGTTTACGTCATCCTGTTCAGGAACCCCGGGTAAGCCTTTTAAAATGCCTTTGGTGGAGGGTGTGATCAGCAGCTCAGGGAGTTTTTGATCTCTAGCTAAACCATCGGGGAGGGCGATGCCGCAAAACTCCCGCTCGCCCTTGGCATAACTTCGCCACATGGAGCCGGTAATGTACTGGCGACAAATGGCTTCGATCATGATGGGACGGGCTTTTTGTACGATCCACACCAGTGGGTGGGGTACCTCAAGGATGTGGCTATCTGCCAAGCCTTTCTCTTTAAAAAGATTAAACCAGTGGTTAGAGACCGCATTCAGCGCGGCGCCTTTACCTGGGATGCCCTTAACATCACCCTCAAAGTGCCACAGGCATTCAAAGGCCGAGAGTCGATCGCTAATCACCATGATGGCGAGGTCGGCATTGGCGTCAACGTCATAGCCGCGCTGCGCAATGAGGCGGGCACTGTCAGCTTTTGTCAGCCAGTAAACAGAGCGTACCTTGCCGCTGTGAACGGGGCTGTCGGTGCGAATGGGTAAGTCATCGTTAACAGAGAGGACAGCGTGGGCTTGGCTCATTAAAATACAACCTGTTGTTATAACGTTGGGAGGATGGCGCGGGCCACTTTCAAGTCGCTCATATTACCAGAGACCACCACAGTAGCAACACAAACGCAGGCTTAAATCGCCCGGCTTAATCGAGATAGGCCATGGCTGCTTCCATGTCTTCGCTCAAGTCCTCATCAGCGAGGATGTCTGAATCTGGATTGATGCCTAAGCGTTGAAATGC
>JBEAQQ010000136.1:0-5611 GCA_041163785.1 Pseudomonadota bacterium | reverse complement strand
TTACCATAGTTCAACACTGCCATATGATTTAACTGCATCTACTAGTCGTTGGTCGGGCTTTCCTCCGGCAATTTTGAAACTCAAACTTGGGTGAATCTTTTTGAGTTGCGGCCATACATCTGCGAGAAACCAGAGAAGGCCATCGACATTGGCTTCCCAGTTTAGTGTTCCAACATAGAACAGCTGTTCACTCGTGTCTTCATATTGAAGTTGTGGCAGCGCCAGTTGGCTGTCGTCTCCAAGATGATAGGTCTCCCGAAATTTGCTCTGATCACAGCCAAGTTCGCAAAGTTTTTCAATATCATTGGGTGCGGCAAACACGAGGGAAGCCTTATCGCAAACTTGTCTTTCATAGTCTTTAACTCGTTTGGCCTCAATGGAAGCAACTGCCCTCATTGCCAGTCCATCATCACCCTTGGCGTAACGTTCCCACATTAGATATGTTGCATTATGGGTATGAAATATGACGTTTCCGCAATAATTTTTCGGCAGGTAGTAATAAGATTCATAGTGATCAAGAACGACGATGTCGAACTTGTGGATTATCTCCGCAACCTTGGCTTTTAACTTTGGTGAAGCAGAGCGGTAAACATTGAGCGGTAAGCCTAAAGCATAACTTTTTAGAAGATTGAAAGGCGTTCTGTCGCGCTCAACTTTATCGAAATGAAACCCACCTAGGTCGATATTGCGTTGAAATTCCTCCAATTCATCACTGCCGTATTTCAAGGGCGTGACCAATGTGACGTCGAAATTGTCTGAGAATGACTTCAGCATGTTCCAGCTTTTCATCCGACCGCCACTGCTCGGGGGATAGGGCAGTTCGATGGTGATCATGAGAAGTTTCTTCATGATTCCACCCGTGTTGATTCGTTCAGGACTTTGTTGAGTTGGTTTAGCCAATCGTCTGCTTCAATAGCAAATATGTGTTTTATTTTGCTGCAGTCCAATCGCGAATTTTCTGGCCGTTTAGCCGGGGTAGGGTAATCGGCGGTTGTGATGGCGTTAACGGTGACTGTGTGTGGTAGCAGGTGGCGCTTTTCAGCTTCAATAAAAATAGCTTCAGCAAAAGCAAACCAAGTGGTGTAGGGGGTGCCACTGTAGTGATAAATGCCCCACGCGGTATTGCCATGCTCTATTTGTTCGGCGATGGTCAAAAGTGTCTTGGCAATGCCCTCTGCCGAGGTGGGGGCGCCGTGTTGGTCGGCCACAACGCCTAGAGTATCTCTGCCTTGGGCGACACGAATCATGGTTTTCACGAAGTTGTTGCCATGCGCGCCGAAGACCCATGCTGTGCGAAGAATGATGTGCTTCGAACAGTGCTTAGCAATAGCCTTTTCACCGGCTAACTTAGATGCGCCGTAGTGCCCCGTGGGTCCGACGATGTCGGTTTCGGTGTAGGGTGTTGTAGCGTCACCGCTAAACACATAATCCGTGGAAATATGCAGCAAAGCGGCTTGATTGCGTTCGCAGGCCAAGGCTAAAAAGTGGGGGCCGTGCTCGTTGACCGCGGTGGCCAGTTCGCGTTCTGTTTCTGCTTTATCAACGGCGGTGTAAGCGGTGGCGTTGATGACGATGTTGGGCTTAAAGTCATCGATGACGCGATCGACATCGGCCTGGGAGGTCACATCAAGGCCCGCTCGATCTAGGCATAGCCATTCGTGCTGACTTTGCTCGGCCAACTTGGCGAGCTCGTGCCCCACTTGACCGTTACGTCCTGTAACTAAAATGCGCATAACTTAGCCTTCGTAAATGGGTAGTTTGCTTTTATCGATCTGAGCAAGTGGCTGCGCTGCGCTATCTTTGGCCGACAACAACGGCTGGTCGACGGGCCACGGGATGTTTAATTCTGGATCGTTCCAAAGCACCGCGCCCTCGTCTTGAGGGTCGTAAAAATCGGTACATTTGTATTCAAAATCCGCCGTTTCAGAAAGCACGCAGAAACCATGTGCAAACCCTGGCGGAACCCAAAATTGGTTTTTCATGCCCGCGCTTAAAATCGCCCACACGGCCTTGCCGAAGGTGGGTGATCCAACGCGAATATCGACGGCGACATCGAACACTACGCCGCTAACCACTCGCACCAGTTTGCCCTGTGGTCGCTTAAGTTGGTAATGCAGTCCGCGCAATACACCATGAGCCGAGCGCGAGTGGTTGTCTTGCACGAAGTATAGGGCGATGCCCATCTCTTTGTAGCGTTGCTCGTGATAGGTCTCCATGAAGAAGCCGCGATCGTCGCCAAACACTTTGGGCTGAATATGCAGAACCTCGGGGATGTCCGTCTTGATAATTTCCATATCGCAATCCTATCGAATGTCGTATTTGACAATGTCGGCCAGGTAGCGGCCGTAGTCGTTCTTTTGTAGAGGCTTGGAAAGTGCCATTAATTGTTCGTCGTCGATCCAACGGCGACGCCAGGCGATTTCTTCTGGGCAGCACACTTTGAGGCCTTTTCGTTTTTCTATTGTTTGTACAAACGACGCGGCTTCAATTAAGTAGTCGTGGGTACCGGTATCCAGCCAGGCAGTACCGCGACCCATCACTTCGACTTCTAATGATCCACGTTGTAAATACGCGTTGTTCACGTCGGTAATCTCTAGCTCGCCTCGGGGCGATGGCTTAACCGCCTTGGCGATATCAACCACGTGACTATCGTAAAAATACAAACCCGTGACGGCATAGCGTGATTTGGGCTGTGCCGGTTTTTCTTCAATGGTTTGTGCCACACCATGCGCGTCGAATGACACCACGCCGTAGCGTTCGGGGTCGTGAACAGGGTAGGCAAACACCGTGGCACCCTTATCTTTGGCAGCGGCACGTTCGAGTGACTTTTGTAGGTCATGCCCAAAGAAGAGGTTGTCACCAAGCACCAGTGCACAGCTGTCGCCGTTAATGAATTCTTCACCGATCAGAAAGGCCTGTGCCAATCCATCGGGTGACGGTTGCACCGCGTAGCTGAGTGACAGCCCCCAAGCTGAACCGTCGCCTAGCAATTGCTCAAAACGCGGGGTATCTTGGGGGGTGGAAATAATCAAAATTTCACGAATACCCGCTAGCATCAGTGTGCTGAGCGGGTAGTAGATCATTGGTTTGTCGTACACCGGCAGCAGTTGCTTAGACACCGCGAGGGTGACGGGGTGCAAACGGGTGCCGGAACCACCGGCGAGGATGATGCCTTTCATGATATGTCCTTATGCGGTTAAGCCGAGTCGTTCGCCTTGGTAGCTGCCGTCAAGCACGCGCGACCACCAGTCTTCGTTGTCTAAATACCAAGCAACGGTTTTGCGGATGCCAGTTTCAAAGCTTTCTTCAGGCACCCAGCCGAGTTCGCGCTGAATCTTGCTGGCGTCAATGGCGTAGCGCAGGTCGTGCCCGGGGCGGTCAGCCACGTGGGTAATCAGATCGCGATAATGCGTAATACCCGCCGGTTTCTCAGGGCGAAGATCTTCCAAGATGTCGCAGATGGTGTGCACCACGTCGATATTGCGTTTCTCGTTGTGGCCGCCGATGTTGTAGGTCTCGCCAATCTCGCCATCGAAAACAACGCGCACTAAGGCGCGGGCGTGATCTTCCACATATAACCAGTCGCGGATTTGGTGACCTTCGCCATAAACCGGCAGCGGTTTGCCGTGCAGGGCATTCAAAATCATCAGTGGAATGAGCTTCTCAGGAAAGTGGTACGGCCCATAATTGTTAGAGCAGTTGGTGACCACGACGGGCAAGCCGTAAGTGCGGTGCCACGCGCGCACGAGATGGTCCGAGCCTGCCTTCGACGCCGAATAGGGCGAGCTTGGCGAGTAGGGTGTCGTTTCGGTAAAGAGGTCTTCGGTGCCATGCAAGTCACCGTACACTTCATCGGTCGAGATGTGGTGAAAGCGGAAAGCGTCACGCGCTTCGCCCTCTAGGTTCATCCAATATTGACGTGCAGCTTCCAGCATACAGTAGGTACCTACCATATTGGTTTCAATAAATGCGGAAGGGCCATCGATCGAGCGGTCAACGTGTGACTCGGCAGCGAGGTGCATGACCTTGTCGGGGCGGTGTTCTGCAAACACCCGCTGCAGTTCAGCGAGGTCGCAAATATCGACTTGTTCAAAGGCGTAGAGCGGGCTGTCGTCGACTTCGCGCAGCGATTCTAAGTTGCCGGCATAGGTGAGTTTGTCGACATTGACCACCGCGTATTGCTTGTCGCGAATGAGGTGCCTAACAACGGCAGAGCCAATAAATCCGGCGCCGCCGGTGACGAGTACTTTCATTACAAATCCTTTATGTGAGTCCTAACAACAGGGGCCAAAATTACTTCTCAATCCATTCGTCTAGCTGGACATTGCCGAGTTTATCATTATTTGGTGAGTCATCATGAAGTATAGGGTCTCGAAAATCATACTGTTTGAGGCCATTTTTTATTTTGCCGATTAAAACTGACCCTAAAACGGTCACTACACCCATAATGAAAATACCCACAAAAGATATGGCTGCCCATTGTTTTCTCTGTGGCGACGATTTGTATAGCGCGGGGAGTGCGGGCTGAATGACCTCGAGCGGGTAGTCGTCGCGAGCGATGAGAAGCGACTCGGCGGCGAGTTGGGATTCAATCATCCTGAAAATGGATCGCTTAAGTTCTAAGTTGTCTGTTTCGCTGAGTCGCTGATTGAGAAAATCTCGCCGTTTAGAAATGATTTGCGTTTGTTTGTTTTTTATATATCTATTAAAGCTAGGTGCAAAGTTATTCGCGAGCTGTGCGGCCAGCTTGGGGTCTGTATAGGTAAAGTGGATTTTTAAGAGTTCCGTGTCATCGTTGAAGTCTATCGCGCGAATACTATTTAAGTTTAACGATGCCCAACGAACATCAGGCTTAAAATCGTTCTTCCAAGCCTGTCGGTTCTCATCCCAGTGTTCTTTGAATAACATCGGATACATATCGTTTTCATTGATAAATGTTTCAACAAATCCAATGGAGCGCATAGACGAGAGTATTCGGTCTACTTCATTGCTGTGCGCATTTGCGGCGTCTAATAAGAAATCGTGCTCATATAGGCCAAGGGTATTATCTGCTTTATAACCTGCTGCGGAACCAGGTTTGTCGTTGTAGTTAACCGCGAGTGTGACCGTAGACGTAAATTGGTCTTCAATGGTTAGTGATATGCCAAACACAACGATGGCGCAAAGTGTTGCGGCAATAACAATGCGGAATTTGTACCTAAGCAGAGCATGAAGATATTCTAGAATGTCTACTTCTTGGTCGATGTTGAAGCCGTGATCGTTACTCATAATAATTATTTAAATATGTAGCTGATGCTCGAAACTGACATGACAGTTTTGAAAACAAGGTCAACCCAACTCTGGGCAAACTCTCGACCGTTAATTCTATCAAGGCTAATCGGAACATAAATAGTTGAACCGGGTGTTACACTAACGTTGGCCGGTGCCATGGCCCAACCCCAAGTGCTCATAGGGGATCGAATCGTCATGATTTCACCATTTGCTTGGTATATGTAGATATGTTCACGTTGCGCATATTCCTTGGTGCCGCCGCTTAAATTAACATAGTCGAGTGCAGCGCGGTCAGAGCGGTACATATGGGATTGCGGTTGATAGACTTGACCGACAACGC
>JBEAQQ010000135.1:0-5144 GCA_041163785.1 Pseudomonadota bacterium | reverse complement strand
TTGACCTCGTGGTCAGAGCAATCCACACCCGCGGAGTTATCGATAAAGTCGGTATTGCAAAGCCCGCCTTGCAACGCGTATTCAATGCGCCCGCGCTGCGTCATTCCGAGGTTGCCGCCCTCGCCCACAACCTTGCAGCGCAACTCGCCGCCATCGACACGCAAACTGTCATTGGCCTTATCACCCACATCGGCGTGGCTTTCGTGCGCTGACTTAACATAGGTACCGATGCCGCCATTCCACAACAGGTCCACCGGCGACTTTAACAACGCGCTGATGAGCTCATTCGGGGTTAATTTATCCTCGCTGATATCGAAACGGCTTTTCATTTCGGGCGAAATAGCGATCGACTTTGCGGCGCGTGAGAAGATGCCACCGCCCTTCGAAATCAGCGCGGTGTTGTAGTCCTCCCAGCTTGAGCGGGGCAGTTCAAATAAGCGTTTGCGTTCTTTGAAACTCGATGCCGAGTCGGGGTTAGGATCGATAAAGATATGTAGATGGTTGAACGCTGCCACCAGGCAAATATGTTCCGACAGCAGCATGCCATTGCCAAACACATCACCTGCCATATCCCCAATGCCGACCACGTTAAAATCTTGCGCTTGAACATCAATGCCCAATTGCAAAAAGTGCCGCTGCACCGAAACCCACGCGCCACGCGCGGTAATACCCATCTTCTTGTGGTCAAAGCCGTGACTTCCCCCCGAGGCAAAGGCATCACCGAGCCAGAAACCACGCTGCTCAGATATGGCGTTGGCGATATCCGAAAAGGTCGCCGTACCCTTGTCAGCCGCCACCACCAAATAGGGGTCATCCTCATCCCAACGCACCACACGCGCGGGAGGTACCACCGCCCCCTCTACAAGATTGTCGGTGACATCGAGAAGCGACTGAACGAACAGTTGGTAGCAGGCGATACCCTCTTGCATCAAGGCATCACGCCCGCCCTCCGCGGGTGGTTGGCGGCAGACAAAGCCACCCTTAGCACCCACGGGCACAATCACCGAGTTTTTGACCTGCTGCGCCTTCACCAAACCGAGGACTTCGGTTCGAAAATCTTCGTGACGATCCGACCACCGCAAACCGCCGCGTGCCACTTTGCCACCACGCAAATGAACACCCTCGACGCGGGGCGAATAGACAAATATTTCGAACATGGGGCGAGGCTTAGGCACGTGAGCCACCAGACGAGGCGCCATCTTAAATGCGATGGTAGGTAGCGTGCCCCCAACACTGTCACGCTGATAAAAATTCGTGCGCAGGGTCGCCTTCATAAGGTCAACATAGAGCCTAAAAATGGTGTCGTCATTCAAGTTAGTGACATCGTCCAGTGCACCCATCATCGATTGCTCTGTCACACCCGTGACGGCCTCACGGTCAGATAGCGACAGGTCGGGGTCAAAACGTTGTTCAAAGTATTGCAGTAAACCCTCTGCGATAGTGGGGTAACGCAACAAAGCCTCGGCAATATAACCGCCACTCAAGGGGAAGCGTATTTGCTTCATGTAGCGCGAATACGCCCTCAGCAGGGCTATTTGCCGCCAGTTTAACGACGAACCAAGAATCAACTTATTAAAGCCGTCGCTCTCAGCCTCACCACGCCATACTGCGGCAAACGCGTCTTGGAAAGCCGTGCTCACTGCTTGCACATCCACATGCTTACTCAGGCCGTAACTCAAGCTGAAATCGTGCACCCAAAAAGTGCGGCCATCGGTGCGACGAATATCGTAGGGATTCTCGCCGATTACGCGCAGGCCTAAGTTTTCCAACACAGGAATGACATCCGACAAAGGCAGCGGGTGATCCGCGTGATATAGCCGGAAGCGCAATTGCTCATCGCTCTCGCCCATCATACGATAGAAGGACATGGCGATATCGTCACCACGAAGCAAACTGTCGATGCGACGGATATCATTAATGGCCACCCGCGGCGCAAAGTCTTCTCGATATCCTGCCTGGAAAGCCTGTCGATACAACTCGGTCAACTGCGTACCGTGCTCCTCGCCAAACTCGTCAATCAACACGTCGTGAAGCTGCTCTTCCCATGAATAACACGCCTCGACAAGATCCCTTTCTAAAGCCATCAAATCGACATCACTCGGGGCGCGATCACCTAAGCGGAAAAAAAAGTGGGTTCTAGTGAGGATGGATTCAGAGAAAAACGTCGTGAATTCCGATTCCTCAGCACCAAACGCATCGCTCAGTAACTGCTGAATTTTGACTCGCAACTCGGTGTGATAAATATCGCGCGGCGTAAACACCAAGCACGATACAAAGCGACCATAGGTGCCTCGGCGCACCAGCATTTTAATTTTGCGGCGCTCCTGCAAGCGATTAATTTGCAACGCTGCCTCGAGCAATTGTTCGATATTGCTCTGGAAGAGTTCGTCCCGAGGGTGAACTTCCATAATGCGCATGACTTCTTTGGCATCGTGGCTGTGCGGCTTGAAGCCGGTCAGCTTTATCACCTCACGCACCTTGCTTCTTACAATGGGAATGCCCAGTGTGCTCTGGGTGTATACCGGCGAAGTAAACAAACCCAGAAAACGCATTTGCTCCACGACGTCACCCACGTCGTTGTAGACCTTGACGGTGAAATACTGCGGATAGGTATCGCGATGGACGCGCGAACGGTACATCGACTTCGCGAAGGTCACCTGGCGGTGGGCAACCGGACTATCCACCAAGTCGCCGATGAGCTCGCGCTTGAGATTGTCCGGACCTCGGCTTTCTCTGAGGCGCATAAGGCCCAAAGCCGAACCCTCAACGCGCTTGACGGTCTGCTTTTTGCCACGACCTGACACCGCCAGTCGCTCAAAGCCAAGGAAGGTGAAATTGTTCTGTAAACTCCAATGTAGGAAAGCGATATTTTCCTTTAATGAGTCGCTGCAAAAATCGATCCCGGTGTTGGCTATAGCATCGACAGTATCGTGCACATGCTGGGTCATTTCAGCAAAATCATCCACCACCAAACGCACCTCAGACATAATGTCTTCCATGGTGGCTTTTAATTGCGACAGCGCTTCGGTATCGCTGTGACGTGCGACCTCTAGGTACAGCAACACCTCACCGTTGGTGTCGTCCACATCATCCGGGGCGCGGGCGTGAATAGCCTCGAGTTGCCCTCGTGCATCTCGCTCTGCGGTATAAAGCGCGGCGTAAATTTGATGGATCGCGATACCGCGGCGGTGAAACTCGGCGCGAATCGAATCGCGTATAAACGGCATGTCGCGACTAAGCACAGCCACAATCGTTGAGTTAGATACCCAGCCATGTTGTTCATAATCGGGGTTAAAGATACGAATTTTGGGGCGATGCCGGTCGAGATTTTGGACGAATCTCCAACTGCCATAAGCATTGCCAAACAGATCGATTACGCTACGCCCCTCCGCTTCTGCGAAGGGGAACCTCTGGTAAAGAATATGGGCAAAGTGATCGACTTGCGCCGCCTCGTCGGGGGACAAATGCCTGTCGATCTCTGCGCGAAGCTGGTTGAAGAACTTTTCGACACTAGCGGGTAAACTCATGACGACATCCTTGGCTGGTGAACCATTCACAGTAAGCGTAGTCTATACAGGCAGTTTTTCAGAGCACAATCGCTTGAAAAACATCATAATGGCCACATATACAAACTCAACTCGAGATAACACGTCAAAGACGACAGTAAGGAACCCACATGAGTCTTCTTCAACAAGTAAAAGACGTCCAACAATGGCTCAACAGCCAAATCATTGGCCAACAATCGCTCGTTGAGCGCCTTCTCATTGCATTATTAGCCGATGGTCACCTACTTGTCGAGGGTGCACCTGGCCTCGCCAAAACACGTGCCATTAAAGACCTGTCGAAAGCCATCGAAGGCGACTTCCACCGTATCCAGTTTACCCCTGACCTTCTCCCCGGCGACGTCACGGGTACCGAGATCTTCCACCAAGAAGACGGCAGTTTCCGCTTCCAACGCGGCCCCATTTTTCACAATTTAGTGCTCGCCGATGAAATCAACCGCGCACCTGCCAAGGTACAATCGGCGCTATTAGAAGCGATGGCAGAACGCCAAATCAGTGTCGGCCAAGAAACCTATCCGCTACCCGAGGTCTTCATGGTGATGGCAACCCAGAACCCTATCGAACAAGAGGGTACTTACCCACTGCCTGAGGCACAGCTCGATCGCTTCATCATGCATGTCTTGGTCGACTACCCCGACGCGGAAGCCGAACGCAATATCCTGAGACTGGTGCGCCAGGAAGACAGCAAACAAGCGACCAGCCCTGTGCCACAGCCCCTCAGCGAGGCTAACTTGCTGGCTGCGCGCCAAGCTATTCTGCAACTAGACATGGTGCCAAGTGTCGAGGAATACATTGTCCAACTCATCATTGCGACGCGCCGCCCCGAGAACTATTCGGCTGAGCTATCCAAATATGTTGCCTTCGGCGCCAGCCCCCGCGCCACCATTGCACTAGATCGCTGCGCCCGCGCGCACGCTTGGTTGATGGGTCGTGACTTTGTCACCCCCGACGACGTTCGCGCCGTCGCCTACGATGTGCTTCGCCACCGAATCGTTCGTAGCTTCGAAGCCGAAGCCGCCGGCGTAAGCAGCGACCACATCATCGAACAATTGCTCTCCGCGGTACCTGTCACGCAATGACTGCTGACCCCCGGGTATACATCGACCTCGACGGGCTATTAAAGCTGCAGACCGAGGCGCGGGGCCTGCAGAGTCAGTCAGGTCACGCCAGCCCTGTGGCCACCATGGGTGGTCACCGTGCCAACGCGCGTGGCCGCGGCATCGAATTTGAGGAAGTGCGCCACTACCAAGCGGGCGATGACGTGCGCGCGATCGACTGGCGCGTTACCGCGCGCTCTGGCAAGGCCCACACCAAGCTGTTCCGTGAAGAGAAGGAGCGTCCCACGCTGCTGCTCATTGATCAACGGCAAACGATGTTTTTTGCTAGCCGAGGGCAATTCAAATCTGTTTACGCCGCCAAATTTGCTGCGCTGCAATGCTGGCAAGGTCTTCTACAGGGTGATCGCATCGGTGGCGTGGTCTTGGGTGAGAACGGCATAGATGCTATCAAGCCCGCTCGAGGCAAACGCAACGCACTGCGCCTGCTAGGCTGTCTAGCCGATCGCAACAGTCAACTGAGCAA
>JBEAQQ010000134.1:0-11878 GCA_041163785.1 Pseudomonadota bacterium | reverse complement strand
GGGCATAGTCCGCCTCGTTGCGGGTGAATCGTCCAAGGTAAGACGCCCGATCGTATTCGCCGTCGAGGTGAACATGCATATCCATCAGGCCGGGTAGTACGGTGTAGTCGCGCAGATCGATGAGGGTATCGTCACCTGCGTCGGAAAAGCCGCTCTCGATGGCCTTGATGGTGTTGCCTTCGATAAATAACGTGACATTTTGGCGTGGTTTGGCACCGCTGCCATCAATAAGTGTGCCTGCGTAGAGTACGTCGCCCATCGCGCTGTGGGTAATGGCGACTGTTGCTAGCATTCCGAGTAGTTGTTTGCGCATGCAGTTCTCCTTGTTATGGGTATGGGTCACGCCTAGTCGAAGTTGGGTAGATGTCTATCGCTGTCCCAACCACCCAAATTCTTCCATCGATTAACGATCCAGCAAAATAATTCTGCAGTTTTTACGGTGTCATATCTGGCCGAGTGCGCTTGGCTATTGCTGAACTCGATGCCGGCAGTTTTGCAGGCTTTGGCCAATACCGTCTGCCCAAGGGAAAGTCCGGAAAGGGTGGCAGTGTCAAAGCAGGAAAAGGGGTGGAAGGGATCGCGCTTGATGCCTGCGCGCTCGACGGCGGCACGCAAAAAACCGTGGTCGAAGTGAGCATTGTGGCCGACCAGTACGGCGCGCGTACAGCCACTGTCTTTTACTGCGCGACGCACGTGGTTGAAGAGTTGCTTCAGAACTTCCTCTTCGCTGTCGGCTTCGCGTGCTGGGTCATCGGGATCAATGCCCGTGAATTCGAGTGCCGATGACTCTAAATTGGCCCCAGGAAAGGGATCGACCTGGTAGTCGTAGGTGGCTCCCAGGACTAATTGGCCGTCGTCATCCATGTCGATGATGGTGGCCGCAATCTCCAATATAGCGTCGGTAGCGGCATTAAATCCGCCGGTTTCCATGTCGATAACGACCGGCAAAAAACCCCTAAAACGCAGCGCTAGCGGCGATTTCTCGTACGCCTCGGGGTTGAGGAAGGCTTCATCCATGATGGGTCCTTAAGCGATCACTCGCCAGTGTAGTTGTTCTCCAGCGCGCAGAGGTGTCAGGTGTTCATTGCCAAAGGCGAGGCTGTTTGGCGCCGTCCACTCGCTGCGCTCGAGTACTATACGATCTTCATGTTGTGGTAGACCGTAAAAGTCGGCGCCAAACTGGCTGGCGAAACCTTCGAGTTTGTCGATGGCGCCCGCCTGGTCAAAGGCTTCAGCGTAGAGCTCAATGGCGGCATAAGCCGTATAGCAACCCGCACAACCGCAGCTTGTTTCTTTGCGATGGGTTGCGTGGGGCGCGGAGTCTGTGCCCAAAAAGAACTTGGGGTTGCCGCTAATGGCGGCGTTGAGCAAGGCCTCTTGATGGGTGCTGCGCTTCAAAATGGGTAGGCAAAAATAGTGGGGTCGAATCCCTCCGGCCAACATGTGGTTGCGGTTGTAGAGCAAGTGGTGGGCAGTAATGGTGGCGCCCACGTTATCGCCGGCTTCCCTAACAAAGGCCACGGCGTCTGCGGTGGTGATATGCTCCAGCACCATCTTGATGTTGGGGTAGTGCTGTAATATCCAGCTCAACTGCTGGTCAATAAAGGCTTTTTCACGGTCAAAAATATCGACGTGAGAGGCTGTTACCTCGCCGTGGACCAAGAGTGGAAACTGATGGGCCTCCATGGCGGCGAGGGTGTCGCGAATTTTTTCGAGATCGGTGACGCCCGAGTCTGAGTTGGTGGTCGCCCCTGCGGGGTAGAGTTTGGCGGCGTGTACCGAGGGGTGGGCCGCAGCCGCGGCAATATCTGCCGGGGTAGTCTTATCTGTAAGGTACAGCACCATTAAAGGCTCGAACTGGCGTGGGCATTCTGCTTGCGCAGCGTTGATGCGGTCGCGATAAGCAATGGCTTGTTCGACGTTCATCACTGGCGGGGTCAGGTTTGGCATAATAATCGCCCGACCAAAGTAGCGAGCAGCATCGCGGCACGTCGAGGCGAGATAGTCGCCATCGCGAAGGTGAATGTGCCAATCGTCGGGGCGACGAATTTCAATGCGTTGCATGCCAATCTCCCGTGTCTATACGCTTTAAAAGTGCGGATATATTAGCGTAATTACCCCATGGCTGACAGACTCCTTTAGAATTTTGTCGCGGCGCCGATAGTTTGCTCGATGGAGGAAATCTCAATGCTCAATCGGTTTCGCTGCTTAATGGGGGCTGTCGCTCTGCTATCGCTGCCCGCTCAGGCCATACAATTTAGTGCCGACGTGTCAGACGCGTCTTGGCGCGTCGTGTCGTCGCCTTTTGAGTGCCGTGTTGAGCAATACATTCCGGTGATGGGTCAAGCGAGTTTCTACCAACGTGCCGGTGAGCCCTTGCGTTTTGAATTAGTGGCGGACAGCGTGTTTCCTCTGCGCGGTACGTCGAGTGTCCATCTGGTCGCGCCGAGTTGGAATGCCCAGCTCGACAGCCGTAAAGTCTATGAATTTACCCCGCCACGTTTGGATTATCTCTCCTTCGAGTCGACATTGGCCAAGCAGTTACTAGAGGGCTTATTACGGGGTTACGTGGCGGAAATTTACGATGACAATCCCGCTGTGCCGCGTGATCATGTTGCGGTAGTGCCTGTCAGGTTTCGACCTGCTTACCGCGACTTTCAGCATTGTATGGCGCAGTTGCTACCCCAAAATTTTGAGCAAATTGCCCGCAGTAAAATCGCTTTCGCCAGTGGCGGGTATCAATTGTCGGAAACCGATAGAGAGCGCCTCCGCGAAGTGGCGCGCTACGTGTTGAATGACAAAGAGGTCAACGCAGTTTACATCGATGGTCACACGGACAATGTGGGCGAGCGCAACGAAAACTTAGAGTTGTCGCGCCTGCGTGCAGAGCAGGTGGCCTTGTACCTCATTCAGCAGGGTGTGAATCCTGACTTTGTGGCGCTGCGCTACCACGCCGATTTTTATCCACTGGTGTCCAACGCTTCTGCGTCCAATCGCGCCAAGAATCGTCGCGCCACTGTGCGGCTCGCCAAGGAGCCAAATGCCACCGTGCGTGAAAAGTTATACCGCGCCATGGTGAAGGCGGATGCCCCTGAAAATAATAGTCTTCACCCCCAACAATAGTTGCTGAAATGTCCCGCGCTATGCTGTAAAATTTTCTCCTTTATTTTCGGGGTAAGTATGCACTTGCCCGTCATTATTGGAGAGCGGATGAATGGCTGACATCAAAAAAGTCGTATTGGCCTACTCGGGTGGTTTGGATACCTCGGTAATTGTGCGTTGGTTGCAAGATACCTATCAGTGTGAAGTGGTGACGTTCACCGCCGATATCGGTCAGGGTGAAGAAGTGGAACCCGCTCGCGCTAAAGCCCAGGCTCTGGGCGTAAAAGAAATTTATATCGACGATCTGCGTGAAGAGTTTGTCCGCGATTACGTTTTTCCTATGTTCCGCGCCAATACCATTTACGAGGGTGAATACCTATTGGGCACCTCGATTGCGCGCCCTCTGATTGCCAAGCGTATGATCGAAATCGCCAACGAGACGGGTGCTGATGCGATTTCGCACGGCGCGACCGGCAAGGGTAACGACCAAGTGCGTTTCGAGTTGGGTGCCTACGCGCTGAAGCCAGGCGTGCGCGTCATTGCGCCATGGCGTGAATGGGACCTTAACTCGCGTGAAAAGCTCATGCAGTACTGCGAAGAGCGCGACATCCCTGTCGATTTTTCAAAGAACAAGAAAAAGTCACCCTATTCAATGGATGCCAACCTGCTGCATATCAGCTACGAGGGTGGCATTTTGGAAGATCCCTACGCCGAAGCAGAGGAGTCAATGTGGCGTTGGAGTGTCAGCCCTGAAGCGGCACCCGACAAGCCCACCTACCTCGAGCTGACTTACCGTGGTGGTGACATCGTGGCTATTGACGGCGAAGACATGAGCCCTGCCTCGGTACTGGCCTACTTGAATAAAGTGGGTGGTGAAAACGGCATTGGTCGACTGGATATCGTTGAAAACCGTTACGTGGGTATGAAGTCTCGTGGTTGTTACGAAACTCCCGGTGGCACCATTATGCTACGTGCGCACCGCGCCATAGAGTCGATCACCCTCGACCGCGAAGTAGCGCACTTAAAAGATAGCTTGATGCCGAAATACGCCGAGTTGATCTACAACGGCTACTGGTGGAGCCCAGAGCGTAAAATGTTGCAGACCATGATTGATGAATCACAGGCTGTGGTGAACGGCGTTGTTCGCGTCAAGCTTTACAAAGGTAATGTCGTGGTTGTCGGACGCAAGTCGGACGATTCATTGTTTGATGCCAGCATCGCCACCTTTGAAGACGACGCCGGTGCCTATAACCAAAAAGACGCCGAGGGCTTCATCAAACTCAACGCGCTTCGTATGCGGATTGCGGCCAACAAGGGCCGAGGCGTCCTCTAAACGGTCTGTAAAAACCCAGCTTCGGCTGGGTTTTTTGTGTCTCATACAAAAAATAAGCCAAGCTGCATCTAAACGGTCATGTGGATTCGTCCAATCGGTGGATCTACAAAATAAGCAATGTTCAAAAGACGTTGTATTGATAAGGAAGCTCAAGTGAAAAAACTCAAAGCCATCGCTATACCCTTGCTCATCGTGGTTGTTAGTATCGGTATCTACCAAGTCCTCCACGCCACCAAGCCTGAACCTGAAAAGAAAGACGACGCTCCCAGGCCGTTAGCCTTATTTGTTGAGCCTGTTCGTCAGGTTGACAAGACCCTCGCGGTTGATGTCACGGGCGAGGTTCGCGCGCGTAATGAAATTGATCTCGTCGCACAAGTATCGGGACGTATAGTGAAGATGAGTGCGGCCTTCACCGAGGGTAATGCCGTCGCCCCTGGTGATGTGTTAGTTGAAATTGATGATCGCGACTACCGTGTTGCGGTGGCGAGTGCGGAAGCCCGTGTCGCTGAGGCAGAGGTGCGCTTGGAGCAGGCATTGGCAGACGCTGATGTGGCGCGAAAACTGTTGTTGGATCGCGCTAATCCCACAGCATTGGCCCTTAAAAAACCACAGGTCGCCCAGGCGCGTGCTGCCTTGAAGGCGGCTCAGGTAGAGTTGCAACGAGCTGAATTAGATTTAGAGCGGACCAAGTTGACCGTGCCCTTTAACGGCCGTGTTAAATCGCGCATGGCCGGGCTCGGTCAGTTTGTGACACCGGGTACCCCGCTCGGTCGAGTTTTTGCCACCGATCAGGTCGAAGTCCGTTTAGCCTTAACCGACGCTCAACTGCGCACGCTCGGCAAACAAATGGGTTACGTCGCGACAAGTGAGCAGGAGGCCCCTCGTGTGGTGTTCAGCAACGATATGGCGGGCGTGACCCACAAGTGGCATGGTTACCTAAAGAGCATTGATGCTGCCATCGATAGCAACACGCGATCGATTTATGCCTTGGCGGTGTTAGATCAGCCCTACCAGCAGGACGCTGAGATTCCGATGGCGGTGGGCATGTACGTTGAAGCGAATATTGTGGGTCGCGAAGTCAGTCAGGTAACACTGATCCCACGCAGTGCGCTTCGTCCAGGACAGGTGGTTTTCACCGTGGAAGAAGGGCTGTTGCGTCGCCATGAGGTGGATGTGGTGTATCAAGATGACGATCACGTGCTAGTGGCGACCGGTGTTCAAGTGGGTCAAGAGGTGGTGATCTCACCGATCCGCAATCCTATTGATGGCATGGCGGTTGAAGGCCGTCATCTCGATGTCAACGGGGTGGCGACGCACGCGCCTGTAACTAGCGAAAATATCAACTAGGAGTCGCGCCATGAAGGGTTCTATTGCATGGTGGGCGCGCAATCCTGTCGCCGCCAATTTGTTGATGATCGGTATCATTATTACCGGTTTCCTCGGCTTCATGAATATCGAGCGCGAGGCCTTTCCGGTCATCAAAGCGAATAACGTCGAAGTCATCGTCGCCTGGCCTGGTGCGGCTCCCCAAGAAGTGGAAGAGCAGATCATTGTGCGCGTTGAAGAGGCGCTGACGGACCTCGATAACATCGACCGCATTTTTTCGAGTGCCAACGAGGGCTCGGCCTACATTTGGGTTCGCGCCCTTGGGCCTGTAGATATGGGGGCCTTTGTCGGGGATATTAAGCGCCGCGTCGACGGTATCAGTTCCTTGCCGCGCGATATCGAACGGCCGATTGTGCGCGAGCAAATTTACCGCGATCAATCGATGCGCATCGGTCTGTATGGCGATATTGGCGAGCGACCCTTAAACCGTCTCGCCGAAGATCTTCGCGATGAAGTGGCCATGCTGCCCGGTGTATCCATCGTGGAATTGTTTGGCACGCGTCGTGAAGAAGTGTCGGTGGAATTGTCAGAACAGGCATTGCGTCGCTACGGCTTGACCTTCGATGAGGTGGCACGCGCCATTGGATCGACGTCTGTCAACGTGTCATCGGGGCGCGTTCGCACCGCGTCGGGCGATATTTTGCTGCGCGCTCGCAATATGGCAAACACCCAGGCCGAATTCGAAAACATCATCTTGAGACAGGATGCCGATGGTGGGATTTTGCGCGTGGGCGATGTGGCGAAGGTGATCGATGGCTTCGAGGATGACAACATTTTAGCCACCTTAAACGGCCAGCCTGCGGTGCTTATACAAGTGTTGTCGCAAGAGCATATGGATGTCGTTAAGGCGTCGGATTCGGTTCACAAGTGGGTTGAGGAAACGAAAAAGCGCCTCCCCGAGGGTGTAGGTTTGACCATTTGGTGGGACAACGCCGATGTCTACAAGGGGCGCATGGAGACCATTGTCAGTTCTGCTATGACGGGCCTGTTGTTGGTGTTCATTATTCTGATCTTAACCCTGCGCCCCAAGGTGGCATTGTGGGTGACGATAGGTATCGCTACCGCTTACATGGGGTCTCTCGCCTTACTGCCTTCGGCGGATGTGTCGTTGAACATTATTTCGACCTTCGCCTTCTTGTTAGTGTTGGGTATCGTGGTGGATGACGCGATCGTCGTCGGTGAAAGTATCCACCATACCGCCCAGCAGCGTGGTGGTGATGTCGATGCGGCCATTATGGGAACGCAATTGGTGGCAAAGCCGGTGATATTTGCAGTGCTGACCACGATGATCGCCTTTATGCCCTGGCTGTTCTTGTCGGGCGAAGACGTTCAAATTACCCGCCATATCTCCATCGTGATCATTTTGTCGTTGACGTTTTCACTGATCGAAGCCTTCTATATTTTACCTTCGCATTTGCGATATTTGGCGCCGGAAAGTCACGAATCAAAATATGTCGTTGTGAGAAAATTTCTGGCGCTGCAGCAAACCATTGCCCATGCCATCGTTAACTTTGCGCGAACCAAATACAAGCGCAGCTTGGCGTTTAGCTTGCGCCATCGGTATTCCACGGTGGCGGTATTTGTCGGTGTCTTCATCGTTTCCATGGGGGTCTTTAGTTCGGGTTGGGTGAAATTTTCGTTCATGCCACAAATCGAAGGCGACGGTGTGTTCATCAACGTCGATTTGCCCAATGACACGCCCTACGAGCGCGCGCTGCAGATACTGCGTCAGATTCAAGCGGCCGAGCAGCAACTCGTGGATGAGGTTGATGCCCAAGCCGCCGAAGAAGGGCAGGGTAAATTGATTGAAAACTGGTACACCCGTTCGCGTCGTGACAGTGTTCTGGCGATGGTGAAGCTGGTACCGCCCTCCGAGCGTGAACTGTCCGCCAAGGATGTGGCACTGCGCTTGAAAACCTTGATCGGCGAGGTGCCGGACGCTGAAGAGATTACCGTGAACTACACCACTAATGACTCTGTGCCGCGTTTGAGCTATGCCATCAGTCACCCCGATATGGAGGTGTTGTTGGCGGCCAGTGAGGCGCTGCAAGCCAAGTTACGTAGCTATGATTCGGTCTACTACGTGCGCGATGACCTGCAGGGCGCGGTGAGTGAGCTGCACTTCAGTCTGTTGCCTGGCGCCGAGCGTATGGGGCTGACCCTACGCGAAGTTTCACGTCAGGTTCGCCAAGCCTATTATGGTGAAGAGGTGCAGCGTCTTCCCCGTGAAAATGGTGACGTGCGTGTCATGGTGCGCTACCCCATGGAGGATCGTTACAACCTGGCGAGCTTGGAAAATTTCCGCCTGCGCACCCCGGAGGGTCGATTGGTCCCCCTGATGTCTGTGGTGCAGGTTGAGGTTGCCTCTGGTGTGAAAGAAATCAAGCGTCGCGAACGCCGTCGCTCCGCCACGGTGAATGCCAATTTGACCTCGGAGGTCTCACGCGATATCCAAAAAGATCTCGACGAAAACTTCTTCCCGCAGTGGGAGAAAGACTTTCCTGGTGTGATTCGCGGTGCCGTAGGCCAGGCCGAGGGCGAGGCGCGCTTCATGAAAGAGGTTACCAGTCTTTACTTGTTGGCCTTCTTTGTCATGTATTGGTTGCTAGCCGTGGCTTTTGGTAGCTATATCCAGCCGCTGTTGATTATGACGGCGATACCCTTTGGTTACATGGGGGCGGTGTATGGTCACCTGATATTCGGCTTGTCGATGGCACTGTTTTCTTATTTTGGTATCGCCGCGGCCGCGGGTGTGGTGGTGAACGACAACTTGGTGCTGATGGATTACGTGAATCGCGCGAGGGCACAGGGGTTGAATGCAAAAGAGGCTATGCTGGAAGCCGGTTCGGAGCGTTTTAGACAGATTTTGTTGACCACGGTGACCACCTTTGTGGGCTTAATCCCCATGATGGCGGAACGTTCGATACAGGCGCAGTTTTTACACCCTGCCGTCATTTCGCTGGCCTTTGGGGTATTGGTCGCCCTGGCGGTTACCTTGTATTTGGTGCCCTCACTGTACTGTATTGGTGAGGATGTCAGTGAATCGTGGCGACGCCGCATCAATCGTTGGCGTGGGATTCAAGACGATACGCCGGTTCTCGATAGCGAGCCCAGTTTGTAGTCGATGCGCCAAGGCCCTATTGGTGGTGCTTTGGCGAACGCTTGCCCTTGAGTTTCTCCGCCTTGCGCGCTTCGCGCTCGGCTTCTTTAATGGCCTTCATTTCTTCGACTTCGACCAGTTCGGAGGCCATCATTTCTGGCGTTTCCAAAGTGATTTGGCCGAGGCGACCTTCGCGCAACTCGGTGAGAAACAGTTTACACGCACGATTCAAGTCAACCTGTTTACCGCCGCGTAGGCAGCCACGCCGTCGTCCTAGCGCCTCGAGTGCTTCAACTTCGACCATGCCCTCGGGATCAAATCCGTAACGGTCTTCAAGCGCTTGAGGGTAGCTCTGTAGCATGAATTCCATGCCAAAGAAGGCGACATCGTCAAAGTCCATGGCGGTCTCGCGGATAGCACCGGTGACGGCGAGTCGATAGCTGCTTTTGGGGTTTTCGACTTTGGGCCAAAGAATGCCGGGGGTGTCTGACAGGGTGATACCGTCGCCAAGGTTGATGCGCTGCTGCCCCTTGGTGATGGCGGGCTCGTTACCGGTCTTGGCTATCATACGCCCTGCAAGGCTGTTGATTAGGGTTGACTTGCCGACGTTGGGGATGCCGCAAATCATGGTGTGTATGGGCCGGTGTTGATCGGCACGCTGTGGGCAAAGTTGGCGTATAAGGTCTTTCAATTTTGCCGCGCGGTTGGCCTCTTGTGCACACATTTCCAGTGCTGCCATGTTGTCTCGGGTGGAAAAATGATTAAGCCAGCGCTGGGTCATAGCTGGGTCGGCGAGGTCGGTTTTGTTGAGAATTTTTAGGCAGGGTTTATCCCCCCGCATTTGTGAAATCATGGGATTTTCGCTGCTGTAGGGGATACGCGCGTCGATGACCTCGATGATCACATCTACCAGGGGCAGGACTTCTTGCATTTCTTTGCGGGCTTTGTGCATGTGCCCGGGGAACCAATGGATCGCCATGGTAGATTTCTCAGTCGCTGTAAAAGCGCTATTTTACGCACATTTGCTGCGATTGTAAGCCGCGCTTTTGACAGGCCATAGCGCGCGTCACATAATGCGCTACCGCATGACTAAGCAGAGCTTTCTTTATCTCGTGACCTACCATATTCCACAAGCGCCCGCCGCGGCTGAGTTAGAGGTGAAAAAGAGTCGCTTTATTGCGCGTGCCCACCCCATTCAGCACCGCCAGCAAGCACTGGAAATTGTGCAGCAATTGCAACAGGAGTTTCCCGACGCTCGGCACATTTGTTGGGCCTATGTGTTGGGGAACCAGGTCAGTGCTGCCATGTCGGATGATGGAGAGCCCTCCGGTACAGCGGGAAAGCCCATTTTGAATGTCCTTCAGCACAAGCGTATTGGTGACGTCTTGGTGGCAGTGGTGCGCTATTTTGGTGGTATTAAGCTCGGCGCCGGTGGACTGGTTCGCGCTTACAGCGGCGCCGCACAGTTGGTGGTAGACGCCTTGCAGTTAGCCCCCTTTGTCGCCGCCTGCGAGGTGACAGTCAGCCTCGACTTTGCCCGTGAGCAAGTGTTGCGGCACTGGTGCCAGATACACAACGCCGTCGTGCTATCGGTGAGTTACGCGGATCGTGTGACGATGCAGATATCGCTGCTAGCAGAGCAAGAGGCCGATTTGCAGGCCTGGTGTGAAGGTGAGGGAGCGACTTATCGCTCCCTTGATGTGACTAGTTAGCGCCACCTTCTTCGGTGACGTAGGGCGCGTTCAATTTAACCGTCAACGGGTGGTAACCGTCGCGTGCTTCGGCGAAGGCCTTAGCACCGAATGCTCTACCCTCAGGCGTCTTTGCTAATTCACGGTAAAGCGGTTTAACCAATTTGTTACGGCCAATGGCCACGAGATAGTTGTGCAAGCGATCAAACGCGTGCTCGTACCAGTGTTGCACCGACAGCATCAGCCAGACATGGGTGATTTCGTTGTTTTTGCCGTTGGTAAAGCCAAACGCTGAATCAAGCTCTTTCATTTGTTCCAGTGTTAGCTCTTCAGGCATGCCCTGTAGGAAATGCATCCACTGGTGGAAAACCCAATCTTGGGTCGGCAGTGCCGCGGCGGCTATTTTGCCCTTGAGCCACTGGCTACGCGCGTCGTCAACCACCTTGAAGGCTGGACTATTCGGGGTAGGTGCCCCCGCGGGAAGGCCGGGGCCATGGATCCACTGCTGCAGACGTTCAGCACTGATAGCGTCGGGATGGGCCGCCAATAATTCGCGCTGCAAGTAATCTTCAAATTGCGCCGTGGTAATGCTTTGGAAGGCGAAGTGATCGAAGTACTTCATCAAGAACGCATCAAACGTATCGCGGCCGACGCGTTGTTCCAATTCGCGCAGGAAGAGTGCGCCTTTCTCGTAGGGGATGTTGCTGAACACGGCATCGGGGTCGCGGCCTTTAAGATCGATCGCCAGCAAGGTGTCGTTATCGGGCAGGTCGGCGATATCGGCGCCGAGGTCACCGTAGCCGAGGACGAATTCCATCGCTTCACGATCGCTGCCGTAGACAATATCCATAATGCGGTAGGTCAGGTAGGTGGTGAAGCCTTCATTCATCCACAAATCTCGCCAGGTGGCGTTGGTGACGGTGTTGCCCGACCAAGAGTGCGCCAGCTCGTGAGCGATCAATGAGACCAGACTCTTGTCGCCTGCCAATACCGTGGGGGTGATGAATGACAGACGGGGGTTTTCCATGCCGCCAAATGGGAACGAAGGGGGCAGAATCAGTAGGTCGTAGCGGTCCCAGCGGTACTTGCCGTAGACGTTTTCGGTGGCGATTAACATCGCCTCGGTATCTTCAAACTCGGCGGCGGCGGCCTCCAAGTAGGCTGGTTCTGAATAGATACCGGTGCGTTCGCCCATGGGTTTAAAGTGAATATCACCGACAGCAAGGGCGATCAAGTACGACGGAATGCGCTGAGGCATGCGGAATT
>JBEAQQ010000133.1:0-37883 GCA_041163785.1 Pseudomonadota bacterium | reverse complement strand
GTGTCTACCACAAGGCGGCAGGCGCGCCACAGTTCCATGGCGAGGCGGCCAAAGTCAGAATAGGGGTCTTCGTACAGCCCCATTTCTTTCGGGATAAACTCGCTATACAGCCCCCAGCCTTCGGTGTAGGCGGTCGCGCTGCCAAAACGGCGGAAACGTGGCAGTCCCTCCAGTTCTTGCGAGATGGCGAGCTGCATGTGATGACCGGGAATACCTTCGTGGTAGGCCAAGGCCTCCATTTGATAGGTGGGCATACTCGACATTTTATACAGGTTGGCGTAGTACATACCTGGGCGGCTGCCATCGGGTGCGGGGCGTTGGTAGAAGGCCTTGCCAGCGGATTTTTCACGGAAGGGTTCAACGGCCTTAACCACCAAATCAGCTTTGGGCTGGGTGTAGAACAGTTCGTCTAAGCGGCTCTTCATGTTGTCGATAAGCGCCGTCGCTTCGCTCAGGTAACGGGCTCGACCCTCTTCGGTTTCGGGGTAGTAGAACTGAAGGTCGACACGCATAAATTCGAAGAAGGCTGGCAGGTCGCCCTCGAAGCCCACTTTGGCCATGATGTCGCGCATTTCGCCCTGGATGCGGGCGACTTCGGATAGCCCGATGTCGTGGATTTCCTGTGCCGTAAGTTTGGTGGTGGTGATCTGCTCCAGTTTGTGCTGGTAATAGTCGGCGCCATTGGGAAGTTTCCAGGCGCCATCGTCGTCGGTGGCTCGAGCTTCAAGGTCGCGCATGGTTACCATGAGGCTTTCGTAGGCGGGTTTAACCTGGGTCAATAAGGCGTTCTTCGCCGACTCAACGAGTTGCTGGCGAGTGGCGTCATCGACGTCGAGTTTGGACACTTTTTTATTGAAATCCGCCCACAGGGTAGAGTCTTTCCCCTCATCGAAGGGCGCGCCCGTAATGATGTTTTGGGAGGCATTGATCATTTGTGGCCAAGTGAATTTCGGCGCCAGTACGCCCTTATCGGCGCGTTTGAGCAATATCACTTTGAGCTGTTCGAAGAGCGCAGGGACGCCATTTAAGCGCGCGATGTAATCCTGTGCGTCATCTAGGCTGGCGATGGGGTGCTGGTTGATCAGCATGGTCGCCACACTGGTATGTGTGCCGCGCATTTGAGTGATCGGATAGTCGTGGTCGCGCCACTGCAAATCGTCGATATCGTCTTGCCAACGCTCGACAAATAGGCGGTAGCTCAATTGGGTTTGCTCATCCAGGTGGGCTGGATTGATGTCGGCCTTAACCTTGGCAAGTTGCGTTTGGCTAAGCTCTGCAGACGCCAATGCTTCGGCGTCATCGATGTTGGACCATTTATCCTGGTTGTCTTTGATGCCAAGAAACGACTGCCAGTTGGGGCTGCGCATGACGTGTTCCATGTACATCTCATCAAACATGGCATTGGCTTTTGCGGACTCGCTCGCTACGTCGATATTGGCGTCGTTGCTACAGGCCGCAGCGCCCAAAACAAAGGCGCTGTATAGGGCTAGGTGCTTAAATGGTTTCATAGTGTCCTCCATGGTTTTGACTACCCTACCACCGCAAAATAAAAGGGTCGATATGCAGCGAGAGTTATTTGTTGTCGATGGCCGCGATGGAATTGATGTGAAGCAATGAAAAACACGCCGGGCTTGGGATATAATGGCGCTTTTTACGCACATGGTTAATGCCTTATGAAAACAGAGTTGCTCTCACCTGCTGGCTCACTGAAGTCGATGCGCTACGCCTATGCCTATGGTGCCGATGCCGTTTATCTGGGTCAGCCGCGCTATAGCCTGCGCGTGCGAGAGAATGAGTTTAGCCGCTACGATGTGATTTCCGGTGCCATCGATGAGGCGCACGGAATGGGCAAGAAGGTCTACATTGCGTCGAATATTGCCCCGCACAACGTCAAGGTGCGCACCTACCTAGACGACATGAAGCCGGTGATCGAGATGAACCCCGATGCGCTCATTATGTCCGATCCCGGGCTAATTATGATGGTGCGCGAAACGTGGCCTGATATGCCGGTGCATTTGTCGGTGCAAGCCAACGCAGTCAACTTCGCCTCCGTAAAATTCTGGAAGCAGATGGGGCTCACACGCATTATTTTGTCGCGCGAACTCTCGCTCGATGAAGTTGCCGAAATTCGCCAAGAATGTCCTGATATTGAACTTGAAGTGTTCGTGCACGGTGCGTTGTGTATCGCCTACAGCGGACGCTGCTTGCTATCGGGCTATATGTCGAAGCGCGACCCTAATCAGGGGACCTGTACCAACACCTGTCGCTGGGACTACAAAACTGCCGAGGCGACACAGACCCTCGAGGGCGACATCATCCCGACTAAAGTAGTGGAAGATTTTGACCCGGCGGCCAATGCCAAGCCCGCTGAAGGTAAGATGTTTCTGCTGGAAGAGAAGTCGCGTCCCGGCGAGTTGATGCCGGCGTGGGAAGACGAACACGGCACTTACATTATGAATTCTAAAGACTTGCGAGCGGTGCAACACGTCAAGGCGTTGGTGGACATGGGGGTGGACTCGCTCAAGATCGAGGGGCGCACCAAGTCACACTTTTATGTGGCGCGTACCGCCCAGGTTTACCGCCGCGCCATTGATGATGCGTTGCAGGGGAAAGACTTTGACTGGGATCTTATGCGTCAGTTAGAAAGCCTAGCCAACCGCGGCTATACCGAAGGTTTTTACCGTCGTCATGCACCGCAGGATTTACAGAACTACGAACGCGGCGTCTCGGTCTCTGACCACCAACAATTTGTCGGCGAGGTCATCGAACAGCGCGACGGCGGGGTGGTCGTCGATGTGAAAAACAAGTTTGCACTGGGTGACAACCTGGAACTGATGACCCCGCAGGGGAATGTGAGTTTCAGCCTGAGTGAGTTGCACAACAGCAAGGGGCAAAATATCGATGTGGCTCCCGGTTCTGGTCACGAGGTGATCATCCCTGTGCCAGAGGGGGTGGATGCGCGCTTCGGTCTGTTGATGCGCGAGTTAGTTTAACGCCGCTTTAGCGGTGCTAAACCGTCATTCGAGAGCTGGAAAATACCTTTTTTGGCGGCCGGTTTGGCGGCCGGTTTTTTGGCTTTAGCTCGCTTGGGTGCTGTTTTACTGGCCGGTTTTTTGTCTTTCTTTTTCTTGCTGCCAGCCGCCTTGCCAGAGGCTTTTAGTTTCTTTGGCCCTTTGAATACGCCCTCTAATCCCGGCACCTTGCGCTGTTCGAAAGTGAGCTTTAGGTAGCGTTCAATACCGTGCATCAAGTTCCACTCGCTGGCGGTGACCAGTGAGACAGCCAAGCCCTGTTTGCCGGCGCGGCCGGTGCGACCCGTGCGGTGCACATGCTCATCGCCCTTGCGGGTCATGTCGTAGTTGATGACCAGATCAACGCCGTCTACGTCGATACCGCGGGCGGCCACGTCGGTGGCGACCAGAATATCGATGCGGCCATCGCGCAGTAAGTTGAGGATACGCAGGCGTTCGTCCTGACTAAAGTCGCTGTGAATAACCCCGCAGCGCAGCCCGGTATAGCGCAGGTAGGCTTCCAGTTTGCTCGCCTTGGCCTTGGTGTTGGTGAACACGAAGGCCTTGTCGTATGTCTCGTCGTTGAGCAATTTAGCGGTCAGTTTGTCTTTGTGCTTTTCATCGTCGGCCAGCACGATTTGCTGGCGGATACTGTCGGGCAGGCCAGAGCGCGTCACACTGAGTTCGCGCGGTGACTGCAGTGCGCGGCGAGCGAAACCCGCCACGCGCGCGTGGTTTAATGTGGCAGAAAACAGCATGGTTTGGCGTTGTTCAGGAAGCTGCTCCAACACCTTGCTAAGGTCTTCGGCAAAACCCATGTCGAACATGCGGTCCGCTTCGTCAAATACGAGGCAATTCAATTGGCTCAGGTCGATATTTTTTGCATTGATGTGCTCGACAATTCGCCCGGGTGTAGCGATAACAATCTCAGGGTCGCGGCGCAACAGGGCGGCCTGATATTTCAGCTCTTGGCCGCCGATAAGGGCGGTGTTTTTAATCGAGGTGAAGCGCGCAAATTTTTCGCAGGCCTTGCCGATTTGTCGCGCCAATTCCCTCGTGGGTGTTAGCACTAACAATTGCGTACCTTGGGGGCGCTTCTCTAAGTTCAATAGACGTTGCAGCACGGGCAATAGAAAGGCCGCTGTTTTGCCGCTGCCAGTTTCGGCGCTGACCTGCAAATCGCCACCGTCGAGAGCCAGCGGGATGGCTTGCGCCTGGACATCGGTGGGGGCGTCAATGCCCATTTCTTGGAGTGCGCGCAGCAGCCTGTCGTCGAGGCCAAGATCGGCAAAAGATGGGGTGTTTGGCGCTGTAGCTTGCTCTGTCACGCGGGAGTCTCATTCGTTGAAAACGCCATTTTACCGCAAAGGCAGGGGAGTGTCGCCGCGAACATGGCAATTTTGTGACCGATGGGTGAATTCGACGTCGTCGAGGGGTATAATCGCGAAAATTTTATTCTTATAAGGATTTCTTGCATGGTCATTCAACCCAAAGTCCGCGGTTTTATGTGTACCACCTCTCACCCTGTGGGATGCGAAGCCAATGTTCGCGAACAAGTTGCCTACGTTAAAGCGCAAGGTCCGGTGAATAACGGTCCTAAAAAAGTCTTGGTGATTGGTGCCTCTACGGGCTATGGCCTGGCGTCACGTATCAGTGCCGCCTTCGGTTCAGGCGCGGCTACCATCGGTATCTTTTTCGAAAAGCCCGCCGCGGGTAAGCGCACCGCCAGTGCCGGCTGGTACAATTCGGCGGCCTTCCAGAAAGTCGCTGCAGAAGAGGGACTGTACGCTAAGAGCATTAATGGCGACGCTTTCTCGAATGAGATCAAGCAGCAGACTATCGATTTGATCAAACAAGACCTCGGCCAGGTCGACATGGTGGTTTACAGCCTCGCATCTCCGCGTCGCACCCACCCGGTTACCGGCGAGACCCACAACTCATGCTTAAAACCCATCGGTAAGTCAGTCACACAGCGTGGTATCAATACGGATAAAGAGCTGATTGAAGAGGTGACCCTCGAGCCCGCGACCGACGAAGATATCGCTAACACTGTGGCCGTGATGGGCGGTGAAGATTGGTTGATGTGGATGGAAGCCTTAAAAGGCGCCGGTGTCCTCGCCGAGGGTTGTGTGACCACCGCTTACACCTACCTTGGTGACCGCGTGACGTGGGATATTTACTGGCACGGCACCATCGGTGCGGCAAAGAAAGACCTCGATACCCGCAGTGTGCAAATTAACGAATTGCTGCAGGACCTCAACGGCAAAGCCTATGTTTCTGTGCTTAAAGCCGTCGTCACACAGGCGAGCTCGGCGATCCCCATTATGCCACTGTACCTGTCGTTGCTGTTCAAAGTAATGAAGGCGGATGGTAGCCACGAAGGGTGTATCGAGCAGGTACGCGGTTTGTTTGATCTGCTGTGTGACGCGACACCTGAAATGGATGACGCCAAGCGCCTGCGACGCGACCAGTTGGAGTTGCGCCCCGAGATTCAGAATGCTGTTGAGCAGGCTTGGGAGCAGGTGAACACAGACAATATTTACGACATGACTGACTTCCAAGGCTACAAAAACGAGTTTTTGCGCCTGTTTGGTTTTGGCTTGGCGGGCGTTGATTACGATGCTGACGTTGATGCTGAAGTCGAGATTGAGAATTTAGTCTAACTGACCCACAGGACGCTTTTGTCGAGCACTTGAATGTGCGACACTGGTATCCATTGAAGAGCCGAACATAAGAGGAATTTACATGGCGCGTGGTATTAATAAAGTGATTTTGGTTGGCAACGTTGGCCAAGACCCTGAAACAAAAGCAATGCCTTCAGGGAATGCGGTAACCAATATTTCTATCGCTACGTCAGAGAGTTGGACGGACAAGGCCTCAGGTCAGCGTCAAGAGCGCACCGAGTGGCACCGTGTTGTTTTCTTCAACCGCTTGGCTGAAATCGCCGGTCAATACCTGCGCAAGGGCTCTAAAGTGTATGTCGAAGGTGCCTTGCGCACACGCAAGTGGCAAGACCAGAGCGGTCAGGATCGCTACACCACGGAAATCGTCGCAAGTGAAATGCAGATGCTGGACTCGCGCGGTGACGGCATGGGCGGTGGTGACTACCAAAACAGCCCTGCACCTGCGCAAAATACCTACCATCAGGGTGGTCAGCAGCAAGCGCCCCAGCAGCAGGCGCCGCAACAGAATACCTACCAGCAGCCAGCGCCACCACAAGGCGGCGGGTTTGACGATTTCGACGACGATATTCCGTTCTAGCTTGGTACATGTCAAAAGCCCGCTATTTAGGCGGGCTTTTTTTTGTCTGGTCGTTTGCAAGTCCGGGGCTTAGTGATACGCTTTAAGTCTATATTTTATTGAGGGAAAAACGTGAAAATTGCAGTGCTTGGAGCGGAAACAATGTTAGGTCTGGCGGTGGTCAGGCAGCTTCGGCAACGCAAACACGAACCTGTGGTCATCGACACGGGCCCGCTGCATGAGGACTGGACGGCCTACATCAAGTTGATTGATGGCTTGGATTGCCGCTTTGTCGTTAATACCATGCACCTCGATGAATTTTATTCGACCGGCACAGTGAGTGCAGCGTCGCGCAATCTGTTTCGACAGATCGCTCAATTTTGTTACGACAGCCACCGCGTTATGTTGCACGCCTCGTTGTCGCAAGTTTTTCCCAACGCCCCTGAAACCCTCTTTGATGAAGAAAGCGATGTGAACCCCGGCAGTGCTTTGGGTGAATACCTGATGACAGCCGAGCAGCGTGTTCTGAGCATGGGGGAATACGGCATGGTGTTGCGCGTGTGTAATTTGTTTGGCAACGAAGGCGCTTTGTTTAAAAAAATGTATAGCCTCATTGAGTCCGGCGGGCGCATGCGCTTTCGGGATGACTACCAAATGGCGTTTTCCTGTGCAGAAGATGTGGCACGCGTCATTGTGGCGATGGCGGAGCAGGTGCAAGTGGGCGCGCCGGGTCGAGGGCTTTACCACTACTGCTCCGGCATGATGGGGTCGCCTTACGAGTTTGCCCAGGCCTTACTGAGCTTGATGTTGCAAAGTATGCCCGCCGGTGAAAAACCCATAGAGATCCAGCGCGCGCGGCGCGATTCGTTTGTGGTGGGCGCCTCGCTTTCCTGCGGCAAAATATTGAGTGATTTTGGGATTAAACAACGGCCGTGGCGTTCGGCTTTGGCCACCGACGTGAAACAATTTTTCAGTCTTAAGGATTATTAGGCATGAGCCAAGAACAGCAATTTTTAAAGGTGGCGGTATTGACCGTTTCCGATACGCGCACCAAAGAAACCGACAGTTCGGGCGGATATTTAGCCGAGGCCTTGAGGGAAGAAGGCCACACAGTGGTCGCCCACGATATCGTTATAGACGATGTCTATTTGCTGCGCGCTAAGGTGTCTGCGTGGATAGCTGATCCCGACGTCGAGGCGATTATTACCACCGGAGGCACCGGTTTTGGTGGCCGCGATTCCACGCCTGAGGCGCTTGCGCCCCTGTTCGATAAACACATCGAAGGGTTTGGTGAAATGTTTCGCCATTTGTCGATGGCAGACATCGGCACCTCTACCATTCAGTCGCGTGCGCTAGCCGGGCTTGCGAATAATACGGTTATCTTCTGCGTGCCGGGCTCGACCGGCGCGTGTCGCACGGCATGGCAAGGTATCTTGCGTGAGCAGCTCGATTCACGCCATATGCCGTGCAATTTTGTCGGTGTGCTCACCAAGCGCCGCGAGAAAAATCTCTAATGGGGCTAACGTCCTTAGACGAAGCGTTATCACACATGCTGCCCTTGGTGGCCGGCGTGCCTGAGGTCGAACAAATTCCTCTGACGCAGTTGCTAGGCAGGGTGCTGTCGAGCGATGTTCACGCGGCCTTCAATGTCCCTCCTATGGATAACAGTGCCATGGATGGATACGCGCTGCGGGTGGAGGACTTGCAGGACTCGCGCGTCTTGCCGATCAGTCAGCGCATCGCCGCGGGTGAGGTGCCACAGCCCTTACTGCCTGGCACAGCGGCAAGAATATTTACCGGTGCGCCGATTCCCGCTGGGGCGGATGCGGTGGTCATGCAAGAAAATACCAAACTTGAAGAGGCGGGTGTCTTCATTCATCAATCACCCCAGGTGGGAAACAATATTCGTCGTGCCGGGCATGATATTGCCAAAGATGAAATCGTGCTGGCGCAGGGGCAAATTCTCCGTCCCCAGGATATTGGTTTGCTAGCCTCCTTGGGGTTGGCCAATGTCGATGTGCTGCGCAAACCACGTGTTGCTCTGCTGAGCACCGGCGATGAATTGGCTAGGCCTGGTCAGCCACTGCAGGCTGGGCAGATCTATAATGCCAATGCCTACACGTTGGCGACCCTGTTTGCAGGTTGGGGCTGCGAGGTGATCGATTTTGGCAACCTTCCGGATCGACTGTCCGATGTCGAGGCCGCGCTCGCTCGTGCCGCGACGACATGCGATTTTATTGTCTCGACCGGCGGTGTCTCTGTGGGAGAAGAGGATCACGTTAAGGCGGCGGTAGCCTCGCAGGGCGCTTTGTCGATGTGGCGACTTGCTATCAAGCCCGGTAAACCTGTGGCCTTTGGGCGCGTTGGAATGACGCCTTTTTTGGGCTTGCCTGGCAACCCGAGTTCGTCTTTTGTCACGGGCCTTTTAGTTGCTCGACCACTTCTGAAAAAGCTGGCGGGTGCGGCGTCTGATGCTCCTTTGGTGCTGCAGGTTGCGGCGGATTTTGAGGTGCCCCAGGCAGGTACGCGTGAAGAGTATTTGCGCGTAAAGTTGATCCAGATCGAAGGTCGGTGGTCTGCAATAGCTTATGCTAACCAAAGTTCCGGTGCGTTGATGTCTGCCAGTTGGGGTAATGCCTTGGCGCGCATACCCATCGGAAAAACCGTGCAGCGCGGTGATACTGTTGCCGTGTTGTTATTTGATAGTTTGCTGTAGTGCTGCACAGTTTGCTGTGCGGCATGAGGATGGAATTCATGTCAGAACACAGTAGTCGCATCGAGTGGATGCGCGGCGATAGCGCTTTTAGTGATGACTCCTATACGCGTGGCCACCGTTGGGTGTTAGACGGTGGAATCGAGGTTACTGCGTCGTCGGCGCCGGGTATTCCTAATGCAGTGGAGGCGGCCATCGACCCTGAAGAGGGTGTGTTGTCATCGCTGTCTAGCTGCCATATGCTGTTTTTCTTGGCGCTAGCCATGCGTAAAAACTTTATTGTCGATGCCTACACCGACCAACCGAGTGGCGTTATCGATCGCAATGCGATGGGAAAAAAAGCCTTTGTGGCGATCACCATGCGCCCTGAGGCCCATTTTAGTGGTGATACGTTACCGACCCGCGAGGATATTGACACCTTACACGCACGGGCGCATAGCCTGTGTTTTGTTGCCAACTCCCTCAATGCTGACATAGCCATCGAGCCGATTTACCCCTCTGAATGAAAAATCTCCCCCTTTTTGTCTCGGGGGAGCTTGAATTCTCATAATTGTGCACGCATAAATAGCCTCCCGCAGCGCTTTTGCGTTATAATCGCGCGCTTTTAACGCACGCTGTATGGGCCGACCATTTCTTTGTTGTCACGGTACAGGAGAGAACGCTAATGCCAATTTATGAGTATCAATGCCAGGCTTGTGGCCACGACCTTGAAGCTATCCAAAAGATCAGTGATGAGGCGCTTGTGGATTGCCCTAAGTGCGGTAAGCCGACGTTAAAAAAAATGATTTCTGCAGCTGGCTTCCGCCTCAAAGGCGGTGGCTGGTACGAGACCGATTTTAAAACCGGCTCGAAAAAGAATATTGCCGGCGGCGGATCGTCGTCAGGTGATGCGTAACTCCCTATAGGATAAAAAAATGAGAAGTATTTACTGCGGTGCTGTCACCAGCGCTAACATCGATCAAGAGATTACTTTGTGCGGTTGGGTTGACCGTCGCCGAGATCACGGTGGTGTGATTTTCCTCGACCTGCGCGATCGCGACGGTATTGTCCAGGTAGTTTTCGATCCCGATAGCGCAGAAGATTTCGCCCGTGCTGACAAGGTGCGAAGTGAATATGTTCTCAAGGTGGTGGGCAAGGTGCGTGCGCGCTCGGCGGCGACCGTTAATCCCAATATGGCGACCGGTGAAATCGAAGTGTACGGCACGTCGCTGGAAATTCTTAACACCGCTGAAACGCCGCCATTCCAGCTAGACGGTCACATCAGTGTCGGTGAAGATGTTCGTCTACACTACCGTTACATCGACCTGCGCCGCGAAGAAATGCAGCGCAACTTACGCTTCCGTTCTAAGGTGACCACCGCCATTCGAAACTTCATGGATGGCGAGGGCTTTATCGATATCGAAACCCCTATTTTGACCCGCGCAACTCCCGAGGGTGCTCGCGACTACTTGGTGCCATCGCGTACCCACGATGGTAAGTTCTTTGCGCTGCCACAGTCGCCTCAGCTCTTTAAGCAGTTGTTGATGGTGTCGGGTTTTGATCGCTACTACCAAATTGCCAAGTGTTTCCGCGACGAAGACTTGCGTGCAGACCGCCAGCCTGAATTTACACAGATCGATATTGAAACTTCCTTCCTCGACGAACAGGACATCATGTCGATCACTGAGCGTATGATTCGCGATCTGTTTAAAGACATGATGGGTGTCGATTTGGGCGCGTTCCCGCGCATGCCGTTCAGCGAAGCGATCGCGAAATACGGTTCAGATAAACCCGACCTGCGTATTCCGTTGGTGCTGGAAGACATCAAGGACCTGATGACAGAGGTCGACTTTAAAGTGTTCTCTGGTCCGGCGAATGACCCCAAAGGCCGCGTGACTGCGCTGAAAGTTCCCGGTGGCAACGACTTGTTGAGCCGTAAGCAAATTGACGATTACACCAAGTTCGTTTCGATTTACGGTGCGAAAGGCCTGGCATACATCAAAGTGAACGATGTGTCGGACCTCGAAAACGGTTTGCAGTCGCCCATCGTTAAATTCCTCCCCAACGATGTGCGCGCGGCGATTTTGCAGCGCCTTGAGGCAGTGAATGGCGATTTGATCTTCTTTGGTGCCGATAGCCACAAAGTGGTCACCGAGGCACTGGGCGCGTTGCGCTGCAAATTGGGTGCTGACCTAGACCTGTTTACCTGCGAGTGGGCACCGTTGTGGGTGGTTGACTTCCCGATGTTCGAAGACGACAACGATGGCGGCTTGACGCCCTTGCACCACCCTTTCACAGCACCGTCATGCAGTCCAGAAGACTTGCTCGCCAACCCTGCAGAGGCGCTTTCTCGTGCCTACGACATGGTGTTGAACGGCACCGAATTGGGGGGCGGCTCTATCCGTATCCACGATCAGAACATGCAGCAGGCCGTGTTCAATATTTTGGGTATCAGCGAAGAAGAGCAGCGTGAGAAGTTTGGCTTCTTGTTGGATGCCTTGAAATACGGTGCGCCACCCCATGGCGGCTTGGCATTCGGTTTGGATCGCTTGATTATGTTGATGACCGACAGCCCGTCGATTCGCGACGTGATCGCCTTCCCGAAAACCCAGACGGCGGCGTGTGTGATGACCGATGCCCCAGGGGTTGTTGGTAATCAACAATTGCGTGAACTGCACATTCGTCTTCGCGAGAAGACACAAGCCTAATAAGCGTTGGAAGACCCTGTTCTAGGGTTTGCATGCGCTAAATGCGGTTGGAGGCATTGTTGCAATGCCTCTAGCGAAACCGGTTTGACCAATACCTCGCTAAATCCCAGCGAAAAGTAGTGTTGAATATCATCGGGCATTGCGTTGGCCGTAAATGCGATAACGGGCGTGTTGCCACCCCGTTGTCGATAGTTCTTAAGGAAGGCGATGCCATCCATTTCAGGCATATTGATGTCCATCAATATGGCGTCAAAGTCGTCATTGAATGTTGCGCTTAAGGCCTCTCGGCCATTGCTCGCTGTCGAGTAGGATACGCTCAGTCTATCCAGTAGCACCGAGGTGACCTTAAGGGTGACTTTTTCATCGTCACACAACAGGATGTGAAGTCCAGAAAGTGTTTCGAATGGCGTGGTCAGTTGTTCAGAGGGGGGTGTTTCGTGGGTGGGTATGCTCACGATGAACGTCGACCCCTCGCCTATTTTACTTTTCACCGTGATATTCCCTGACATCAATTTAGCCAATGACATGCTGATCGCCATGCCCAAACCGGTACCTCTGAATGCATTCGTTTTGTTATCTTGCCCTTGGGTAAAACGTTCAAAAACAACTTTTTGCAGTTCGTGGGACATGCCAACGCCAGTGTCAATAAAGGCGAGCGATAAGGAGTCTTGCTGGAATGTGGCGCTAATCGTGACGCTACCGCGGTGGGTGAATTTGATGGCGTTGCTTAAGATGTTGTTGCCCAGTTGCTCTATCCTCATGGGGTCTAAAGCTAGCCAGCTCGGAATGTTGGAAGCGATGTCTATGCTGAGTTTCAGCCCTTTTTGTTCGGCATTGAAGCGGTGTAGGGCGGTTAAATTGCCGAGCAACGTGGCAAGATTCACTGGTCTTGGGTTATAGGAGACTTTGCCTTGGTTGAGTTTGTCGAAGTCCAGAATGTCATTGATCAGAAGTGATAAGGTGCGAGTGGACTCCATCCCAACATTGACGAGATCGAGCGTCGCGGCTGGTAGCTCTTCTTTCTGTAAAAACTGGAAAATGCCAAAAATACCGTTTAGAGGGGTGCGTAGTTCGTGGGACATGTTGGACAAAAAGTTATTTTGCATTTGCGCGAGGTGCGCTTTTTCGGCCGCTTGCCGCCGGCTGCGCGCAATTAATACCGCCGCGCCTATAATCACAATGAAGAGTGCCAAACTCAGCACTATCACTGGGGTGGAGTTGATTTCACGTACGGGGACAAGATTCATCGCCCGCCTGTATTCGTAATCAAACACGTCCTGGGGGAGGTTCCTGAGCCCGCTCTGTAATAATTGAATGAGTGCTGTATGTCCTGGGGAGGCGCCAAGCACAAACCGATAAGACTCGGCAGCGTTGGCGATGACCCTAAAGGCGTCTTTTGGGCGAGTGCTTATTAAATAGCCCGCCTGTTCTTTGATGATCGCTATGGCGTCGATGTCGTGATGTTGTATTTTTGCTATCAAATTTTCTTGTGTGTCAACAAATTTATTGCTCTCAGGCACACCAAAAGCATCAATAAGTATCTTTGAGACGGAGCCGATTTTCAGTTGTTGGGTGAGTTCAGGCCGAGAAAAATAGGCTTCGTGGTGATTGCTTAATAAGACGATTTCGGTCTCCAGTAGGGCGGCGGCAGTATACGAGAAGCCCAATTGTTTGGCGTACGGTTCCGCCAATATATACACCTGACAGTGAGCCTTATTGAGCGGAGTGAAGTACTCGCCAAACGGCACATTGATAAAGCTAAATTCGATGTGCAACTGATTTTCTAGCGCCCTTAATAGATTTCCCACATAGCTGTCGCCCAATTCACCGCTGGGTGTCATTTGAATGAGTGGCGGGGCGTTAAAGGGAAGGCATAAAATAGGGTGGTTGGCGTTGTGAGGGGGGGTGTTTGTGGCACTAGTAACCAATGAGGCGTGCGTTTTTCCCGGTAGAACATTGGCGTTCACCGAGAACGAGAGAGTAATAGTGCCAGAGAGGAGGCACACCAGGGCTAAACGTGTCAGCAAGAGTGTTGTCCGTTAATATGTCCTTAATCAATCGTAGTTCATCACGTCAAAAAGTCCTGCGTTAGGCAGCGAAATTACAAAATTGTCTTACTTGTGCTGTATAAATGCACAGTAATCGTGGACATTTTGTCATGGCAGCGGCAGAATGAATTTTTTCGATGGCGAGTAGGCAATGGCGATAGTGTTGGGGATCGACCCAGGATCAAGAATCACCGGTTTCGGCGTGATCAATTACTACAGTGGCAAGGCTGAGTACATCGCCAGTGGGTGCATCCGTATTCCCGACGTCGAACTGGCCGATAGGCTAAAGCTCATTTTCGACAATGTGACGGAGGTGATAGAGCGTTACTGCCCACAGCAATTCGCTATTGAGCAAGTGTTTATGGCTAAAAACGCCGCCTCTGCCCTGAAATTGGGGCAGGCGCGCGGCGCAGCCATTGTGGCGGCCGTCAATCAGGATTTGCCGGTTTCCGAGTATTCGGCTAGGCAAATTAAACAAGCCGTGGTGGGCACGGGGGCGGCTAATAAAGAACAGGTGCAGCATATGGTAAAGACCTTGCTCAAGCTGCCAGGGCTGCCACAAGCCGATGCGGCTGATGCGTTGGCGGCGGCACTGTGCCACGTCAATACACAAGCCAGTTTGATAAAGATGGCTGGGGCGACATCCGTTCGCCGCGGTCGAATTCGATAGGAGCCTAGCGTGATTGGTCGTTTGAAAGGTATCGTGATTGAGAAACAAGCCCCCGAGTTGTTGCTCGACGTCAACGGCGTGGGTTATGAAGTGTTGGCGCCGATGTCGACCTTTTACCGCCTGCCCGCGCTGGGTGATCCTATCGTGTTGTACACACATTTTGTGGTGCGCGAAGATGCTCAGCAATTGTATGGATTTTACGACAAAGAAGAGCGCACACTGTTTCGTACCCTTATTAAGGTCAATGGGGTAGGGCCAAAATTGGCGCTGACGATTTTGTCGGGTATTGAGGCGAATGAGTTTGTGGCGAGTGTGCACAGGGGGGATTGCGATGCTTTGGTGCGCTTGCCCGGCGTGGGGAAAAAAACCGCTGAGCGTCTAATTATCGAAATGAAAGATCGCCTGAAGGATTGGCAGGGCGGGGACGCTAGCGTCGATTTGGTGGCGATGGCATCACCGTCGGCGAATCAGCTAGTGGCCGATGCCGAAAGTGCGTTGGTGGCATTGGGGTATAAGCCCACCGAGGCCGCCAAGGCCATTGCCAAATTGCCCGCAGAGTTCGACAATAGCGAAGATATGATTCGCGCCGCACTGAAGGCCATGGTGAGTAAATGATAGAAACCGATCGACTGATTTCACCGGTTGAGACCCGCAACGAAGACGCTATCGACCGCGCCATTCGCCCTAAGCTCCTCGAGGACTATACCGGTCAGCCCGCGGTGCGCGAGCAAATGTCGATTTTTATGCAGGCGGCCAAATTGCGTGACGAGGCCCTCGATCACACCTTAATTTTCGGCCCGCCGGGCCTGGGTAAAACCACCTTGGCAAACATTATTGCCAACGAGATGGGGGTGCAGCTCAAGACGACCTCGGGTCCTGTGCTAGAAAAAGCGGGTGATCTCGCTGCGTTGATGACCAATCTTGAAGAGGGTGACGTTCTCTTTATCGACGAAATTCACCGCCTCAGCCCCTACGTGGAAGAAATTCTCTACCCCGCCATGGAGGACTACCAGCTCGATATCATGATTGGTGAAGGTCCCGCGGCGCGTTCCATTAAGCTCGACCTGCCGCCATTTACCTTGGTGGGTGCGACCACTCGAGCGGGTTTGCTGACCTCGCCACTACGCGACCGCTTCGGTATTGTGCAGCGCCTCGAGTATTACAATGTGGAAGACCTGTCGACTATTGTGGAGCGCTCGGCGCGCATTTTGGGGCTACAGATTGACACCGCGGGTGCGCGTGAAATCGCCCGGCGTTCGCGCGGTACGCCGCGTATCGCTAATCGATTATTGCGCCGCGTGCGCGACTTTGCAGAAGTAAAAGGCGACGGTGTGGTGACGAGTCAAATCGCTGACCAAGCCCTTAATATGTTGAATGTCGACGCCTGCGGTTTTGATCACATGGACCGACGCTTGTTGCTCGCTATGCTCGAGAAGTTTGACGGCGGCCCAGTGGGTATCGAAAGCCTTGCCGCAGCCATCAGTGAAGAGCGCGATACCATTGAAGATGTGCTTGAACCCTACCTGATTCAGCAGGGCTTTGTCATGCGCACCCCGCGTGGGCGTGTGGCGACGCTGCGAGCTTACGAACATTTTGGTATCGTACCTACCGGCACCAGCAGTGTGGCGCAAAAGAATTTAGACCTATGAGTGAATTTATCTGGCCGTTGCGCGTCTATATCGAAGACACCGATGCCGGCGGTATTGTGTACTACGTTAATTATTTGAAATTTATGGAGCGCGCCCGCACAGAATGTCTGCGTGCCATGGGTTACGATCGACACTCGATTTTTAATCGCGACATGATGTTCGTCGTCGCCTCTGCCAATGTCACTTACTTGGCACCGGCGCAATTGGACGATGAATTGACCGTGCGGACCCAAGCCACCAAGGTGGCGCGTAGTTATATTGTGATGCAGCAAGATATCTTCCGCGGTGAACAAAAGTTGTGTGGCGGTGATATTAAAATAGCCTGCGTTACGCGTGATATGAAACCGGCGGCGATGCCGTCTGAAATGCGTCAAGCATTGATGCAACAATAAGGATGATGCTGTGAACGACGAAATGTCTCTTTGGACCCTGATTAGTGGCGCCAGTGTATTAGTGCAACTTGTCATGGCGTTGCTGATGCTCGCATCGATGCTGTCGTGGTGGATGATCGTGCAGCGCGCCATGTACTACGGCGCCGCCAAGCGTGCATATAACCAGTTTGAACGCCAATTCTGGTCAGGCGTTGATCTCGCCCAGCTGTTCCGCAAAAGCGTCGCGAAGCCTAGTCTTGCGGGTGTGGAAAGTATTTTTGTGGCGGGCTTTAAAGAGTTTTCCCGTCTTCGCCAGCAATCAGCTGCAGATCCCGAGGCGGTCATGCAGGGCGCTGAGCGCGCAATGCGTGTCGCGGTGGCGCGTGAAGAAGATAAACTGGAACGCTTTCTGCCTTTTTTAGCCACTGTAGGTTCGACCAGCCCATATATTGGGCTGTTTGGTACCGTTTGGGGGATCATGAACGCCTTTAGGGGCTTGGCGAATGTGCAGCAGGCGACGTTGGCGACTGTGGCGCCGGGTATCGCCGAGGCCTTGATTGCCACGGCCATGGGCTTGTTTGCGGCTATTCCTGCGGTCATCGCTTACAACCGTTTTTCTTCGCGTATGGATCACTTGCTAGGTAACTACGATACCTTTGCCGATGAGTTTTCCAGTATCTTACACCGCCAAGCCCACGCCAAGACGCGTGCCGGCGGCGAGTAATCTCTATGGCAAGACGCCAACGTCGCAAGCTCAATGCCGAGATTAACGTCGTACCCTATATCGACGTGATGCTCGTGCTACTGGTGATTTTCATGGTTACGGCACCGCTGTTAATGCAAGGTGTGGAAGTGGAATTACCAGAGGCTTCAGCTAAGCCCGTGGTGAAAGCTGACGAAGAGCCTTTGATTGTATCGATCAAGCAAGATGGCTCGCTCTTTCTCAATATTGGCGGTGAACAGCAGGCCTTGGTTGAGGAAGAACTGTATAAAAAAGTCGCCATTATCATGCGGCGCAATCAGCAAAAGCCGGTGGTGGTTTGGGGCGATAAACGCGTTCCCTACGGCCGTGTTGTGGCGCTGATGGCTGGTTTAGAAGGCGCTGGCGTCCCCAATGTGGGATTGGCCACCGAGTCACCCTAATGCGTTGGTGGCGGGTCAATGGTTGGCCGATGGTCTTGACCGTGGCTATTCACATCGCTGTGGTATGGATGGTGACAGTAGGTTGGTCGAGTGAAACCGCGTTTTCCCAGCCCGTCAGTAAGCCATCACTAATTAAAGCCACTGTGGTCGACTTGGCGAAGCCGCCGAAAACGGCCGACAAGAAAAAGACATCCACCAAAACAACGGCGAAAAAAACATCGCCCAAGCCCAAGCCGGTGCCCAAAAAAACGCCGCTGACTCAGCCCGCGGTAAAGTCTGCGACCAAACCGACACAGAAGCCAGTGGAAAAGCCGCCTGAGCCAAAACCCAGTAAGCCTGAACCTAGGCCAGCGGTCACGCCATCGCCCATGGATATTGATTTAAGCGCCGCCTTGGCGGAAGAAGATGCCGCGCGAGAAGCCGAGAGTGAGCAGGATCTGGTCAATAGCTACATCGCAAAAATTATGGCCATGGTAGAAAGTGTCTGGAGTCGCCCGCCTAGCGCGCGCAACGGTATGCAAGCTATCTTGGTGGTTAACTTGATTCCCACCGGCGAGGTGGTTAATGTGTCAGTGGCTGAAAGCAGTGGCAATGCCGCCTTTGATACCAGTGCAGTCAACGCGGTGTATAAAGTGGCTCGCTTTGATGATTTGCAAGGTATGAAGGGCGCGATGTTTGAGGCAAACTTTAGGCGTTTTCGACTGATGTTTAAACCGGAGGATTTACGGCTGTGAGATATGTGTTGATGTGTATGCTGGTCCTGCTATCGAGCATGGTTCGCGCGGAGCTCACGATCGAAATTACTCAGGGTCAAGATAACCCTGTTGCCATCGCGGTGGTGCCCTTTGCCGCGGAAGCGACCGAGGTACCTGAAGACATTCAGGGTATTGTCGCGGCGGATCTTTATCGCAGTGGCCGCTTTTCACTGTTGCCGGCTTACGACATGCTTAGCCAACCGCATACCGAAGCTGACGTGTTTTATAACGAGTGGCGTGCCGTCGAGGTGGAGTATGTCTTGATAGGGCGTATCGCTAACGATGGCTTTGGGCGTATTCGTACCAGTGTTGAACTGTTTGATGTGTTGCGGCAAAGCAAAATTTTGGAGTACAGCGCCGCGGGTGGCGTGCTCGAGCAACGCGATGTGGCCCACGCGGTCAGCGATGCGGTCTTTGAAAAACTGACCGGTATGCCCGGTGCCTTCTCTACCAAAATTGCTTATGTGTCTGGCAAAAATGAGTTTGGCGACACCTCGGTGAGCTACAACAACCGTTTGATGATCGCTGATGTGGATGGTGCACGTGAGCGGCAATTGCTAGAGTCCAGCCAGCCGATTCTATCGCCTAGCTGGTCACCGGATGCCACAAAAATTGCCTACGTCAGCTTTGAAGACGGACGCCCCGCCATTTACATCTATGACCTAGCGACCAATGTTCGCCAGAAAATTACCGCCTTCCCTGGCCTTAATAGTGCGCCGGCGTGGTCTCCCGACGGACGATACCTCGCCATGGTCCTCTCTAAGAGCGGCAACCCCGATATCTATGTGCTGGATCTTGAAACGCGCAAGTTGCGGCAAATGACCAAGCACTATGGCATCGATACTGAGCCAAGTTGGTTACCCGATGGCTCAGCTTTGGTCTATACTTCTGACCGCGCAGGCCAGCCGCAGATTTACCAGGTGGATATGGCGACAGGCTATGAAGAGCGTCTAACCTTTGACGGCAATTACAATGCAAGGGCTCGCGTATTACTCGATGGTAGTGGTATTGTGCTAATACATCGTAGTGAAGGTTATTCAGATTTCCATATTGCCTTGCAAAATATTGAGCGCGGCACGATAAAAGTATTAACCACCACGGTGCTCGATGAGTCGCCTACGGTGGCGCCGAATGGCAGTACTGTGTTGTACGCAACGCGGGATAATGGAAGAGGAATCTTGGCAGCTGTATCCGTAGACGGAAATGTGAAATATAATATACCGTCAAATGCCAGGGATGTGCGTGAGCCAGCATGGTCACCGTACATTTCGGATCATACGTTTTTTTTGAAACAGTAAGGGACTCAAGGAAATGACAATGTCAAAAATGAAAATACTCGGTGTTTCTCTCGCCGCTTTGATAGCCGTTGGTTGTTCAAGCACCAGCACTAACGATTCACAAAGTCAGGCTGCTGCTGAAGCTGCTGCTGCCGCTGCTGCTCAAGCAGAAGCAGATCGCCGTGCCGCTGCGGAAGAAGCTGCACGTGCTGAAGCTCGCGCACTGGATGCAGAGAAAGCCAGTCTTGAAACTGTTTTCTACTTTGCCTTTGATGAATCAGCGTTAACGGCTGAAACACGCGGTGCATTGGATGCAATGGCTAGCTACCTGAAGAAAACCTCAGGCTCAGTTCGCTTGGAAGGCCACGCCGATGAGCGCGGTTCACGCGAGTACAACATGGCACTTGGTGAGCGTCGTGCGAAAGCGGTAGCGAACTATCTGTCTATCCAGGGTGTTGACCGCTCACGTTTCGATATCATCTCTTATGGTGAAGAGCGCCCAGCCATGATGGGCCACAGCGAAGGTTCTTGGAGCAAAAACCGTCGCGCTGAAGTTAAACTGTAAGCCGATAGTTAGATGAAAAAATTATCGCCACTGGCGGCGCTGATTAGCGCTGCCGTTTTTTCTTCTGCCCATGCTCAGCAAGCTGAGGTGGTTGATTTGTCTGCGCCGCAGATGGGTCCAGTAGTGCAAACCCCCATTGTCGTTACGCAACCCAGTGTTGTGGAAGATGCTAGCGCCATGATCGTGGAAGAAGAAACGCCCAACAGTGGCGACTTGTATTTTCAAATGCAAACGCTGCAGCGCGAAGTGATGGCCCTGAGAAACGTGGTCGAACTTCAGTCGCGTCAGTTGCAAGAGCTGCGTCAGCTGAGTCTGCAGCGCTATATCGAACTCGATCGTCGTCTCGCCTCTGGTGCGGTTGCACTTGCCGAAGAAGATTCGAGTCTAGAGGTGGCTGTTGACCCGCAAGCCTCTGTGGCTGCAGGGGATGGCACGGTCGTGTCAACGCCAGACATCCTCAATAAATCTGATATTGAGTTCTATGACGAGGCCTATCAGCTCGTTAAAGGTCGTCAATACGATCAAGCAATTCCTCTGTTTGAGCAGTTCCTCGCTCAGTATCCAAGCTCGGTACGCCAGGCCAATGCCTACTATTGGTTGGGGTCGCTATACATGGTGGTTGATCAATTGCCTCAGGCAGAGCAGCGTTTGACTGAGCTACTATATAAGTTCCCAGAGCATGCCAAAATTCCTGATGCAAGCTACAAATTGGCGACACTCTATTTCAAGCTTGGCAAGCGCGAAGAAAGCCGTCAGTTGCTAGAAGACATCAAAGCTAAATACGCGACATCAAACAGTAATACCGTCAAACTGGCGACGGCGTTTCTTCGCGATAATTTCTAGTCGTCAGCTATGACCGACACCGTTCGTATTACCGAGATTTTTTATTCGTTACAGGGCGAGTCGCGCACCATCGGCTTGCCGACAGTTTTTGTTCGTCTCACCGGTTGCCCATTGCGTTGTCACTACTGCGATACAGCTTATGCCTTCCATGGCGGTAAAAGTCGCCCGCTTGAAGATGTGTTGCACGAAGTCGCGTCCTATCAACCCCGCTATGTGTGTGTCACTGGAGGCGAGCCTTTGGCACAAAAGGCGTGTTGGCCGTTGCTAGAGAAACTTTGCGATGCCGGTTATGAGGTATCTCTAGAGACGAGCGGTGCTATGTCTACGCAGGGTGTCGACCCGCGTGTGGTTAAAGTCGTGGATTTGAAAACACCCGACTCCGGTGAGCTGGGTAAAAACGACTACGATAATATGCAGCGTCTCAACCGGCATGATCAAGTCAAGTTCGTCATCTGCTCGCGCAATGACTACGAGTGGGCGCGTTTTGCCATCGACCAATACCATTTGGCTGATAAGGTCAGTGATATCTTGTTTTCACCCAGTCATGGTCAGGTATCGCCGCGTGAATTGGCCGAGTGGATTCTGGCGGACAAACTCGATGTGCGCATGCAGCTACAAATGCACAAAATTATTTGGAATGACGAGCCGGGGCACTAATGGAGCAGAAGAAAGCGGTCATTTTAGTGTCAGGTGGTCTCGATTCAACCACTGTGACAGCCATTGCCAAGGCGCAGGGGTTTGAGTGTTATACCCTCAGTTTTGATTACGGCCAGCGCCACCGCGCCGAACTGATTGCCGCTGATCGCGTGTCTAGGGCTATGGGCGTCACCTTACATAAAACGGTGCGCTTAGACCTCAGCACGATTGGTGGTTCAGCGTTAACAGATATGAACATTGCCGTGCCCGAAGAAGAGACAACCGGCATCCCGGTAACCTACGTGCCTGCGCGTAATACAGTATTTTTATCGATTGCCTTGGGCTGGGCAGAAGTGTTGGGCGCAGACGATATCTTTATCGGGGTAAACGCTGTGGACTATTCTGGCTACCCCGATTGTCGCCCTGAATATATTGCGGCCTTCGAGCGCGTGGCAAACTTGGCCACCAAGGCTGGGGTTGAAGGCCACGCCATGAAAATTCATACCCCTCTTATCGATCTCACCAAGGCCGAAATTATCCAGCAAGGTTTGGCCCATGGTGTCGATTACAGTATGACGGTTTCCTGTTATCAAGCCGACGCCAGAACGGGTGCTGCCTGCGGCAAGTGCGACTCGTGCAGGTTGCGCCGCAAAGGTTTTGAGGACGCCGGCGTCGTCGACCCTACGCTCTACCAATAAACGATTATACATTGGCGCGTTTGCTGTTTCCCTATTAGGCTTAAAACGTTGCTATTGACGTTTTGATGGGGTGTTATGAGTGTTTATCGTGGCCTAATAGGGATCGCGTTGCTCGCGGGGCTTGGGCTATATTTGGCCAATAACCCTAATGCGCCTAGGCCCATCGATTTTGCCACCAATCACTGGTTAGGTTACGAACCTCTTTATGTCGCCGAAGACTCGGGTGTCATCGATCCACAGTTATTGCGTTTGAGAACGCTCTCCTCCACGACAGATGTATTTCGCGCGCTTCGCCATGGCGAGGTTGTTGGTGCCGCCCTCACCCTTGATGAGGTGTTACTACTCGCACACCAAGGTCTCTCGCTTACTATTGTGGCTGTCGCAGATATTTCTAATGGGGCAGATGCGGTTTTGTTGAGCCGACGTTTCCCGGAAGGTGAAACCTTAGCGGGCAAACGTATCGCCTACGAGGGCAATGTGCTCGGTGCTTTTATGGTGGCGAGGATGGTCGATAAGTTGGGCTTGAGTTTAATGGACGTCGCCTTGGTCGAGGCGGCACCCCACGAGCATGCGGCGTTGCTAAAAACTGGCGCGGTGGATGCCGTGGTGACTTACGAGCCTTATATCACCCGCATGAAATCCTCTGTGCGCAAGATTTTCACTTCCAAAGATATTCCTGGTGAAATTGTCGATGTACTCGCGGTGGATGAACAGCGTGTGACCCCGGCACAAATAGCCCATCTGATCATGGCTTGGCGCATGGGGGTGGAAAAGCTTTCTGCGGGTGATGATGAGGTGATAGAAAATGCCTCACGACGTCACCAGCTGGCTCGAGAGGATGTCAAAGAGGCCTTACTGGATATCGGTTTTCCCAATGTTGACCAAACCGTCGGGGCTGCGACGACATCTGTGGATGAAGAACATCTTTCTCGCACCATTGACCGGCTCTGGGATGTGATGCAACACGTTGACGTAGTCGGGGATGTTGCGCTGATGCCGAGCGTCGACATTCGTCTGGAGATCCAACAATGAGCGTCTTTGGTGCCATGGGCCTTCGCGATCGTCTGGTGATGATTATTCTGATCGTGGGTATTGGCGGTGAGCTGGCGACCTTTAGTTACGATTATGCGATGCTAGATAAAGAGCTATTACAGCAAGGGACGACCAGTGTTAGTCGAACACTGTATCGAAACTCGGGTGTGATTGAGATTTTTTTAGACAACAAATCTAGCAACGAAGTGCAGTGGTTACTCGAGACCCTGTCTATCCAAGAGGAAAATGTCTATTCCGCGGTGATCGATCCTCAGGGCAAGGTAATCGCCAGTACACGGCGTCGAGATGTGGGTCGAGAGGGCTCCGCATTGGTTGCGCGGGTGGGTCAACCCCTGACAGCTGCTATGAATGGGGCCGTTGAATCTATTACGTGGCAGTTTGGCGGCGGGGTGGCCGGCACCGCCAGGGTGTGTGTGCTGTCGAAACAGGCCTTGCACGACAAACGCTGCTACCAGTTTATACACTGGGAGGGCTTGCAAAGTCGGCGCGCAGTGCAGCGGGCTGAGATTCTTCGAGGCGTTGCCCTGCAGATTATCTTCATTACTTTGTTATCCATTGGGGTGTGGTTCGGGATAGGCGCTGGCGTGGTGTCGCGCGCGCAAGCTATTTACGACTCCGCTAGGCGTTTTCAATTGGGTGATTTGAGGGCGCGTTCGAATCTTAAAGGCGGCGATGAGTTCGCTAAAATTAGCCAAATTGTCGATATCTCTTACGATCGTTTGGCGCAATTGGTTAAGCAAATTATCAGCGCCTTTAACACCGCTACCTTGCACAGCGATCCCTTTACCGCAGGGCATGAGGACAGGGTGGCAGATCTATGTCGCAAAATTGGTTTGCGCATGGGTTTAACCACCGTCAGGTTAGAGGCCTTGACGGTAGCGGCGCAGGTACACGATATCGGTCAAAGCGAAGTGCCGACGGAAATCATGTTGAGTCCCAAGCATTTGAGCCCAGAGGAATTTGCCTTTATCAAACAGCACCCCATCGTGGGCGCCGATATCCTAGATAAGATCGATTTCCCGTGGCACATCGGTGAGATTGTTCTCCACCACCACGAAAACTATGACGGAAGTGGTTATCCCGATGGATTGTTTGGGGAAGACATTTGTCTTGAATCACGCATCATTCGTGTCGCCGATGTGTTTGAAAGTTTGGTGTCGCATCGTCCGCATCGCGATGCCATGGACATTGAGCAAGCGAAAGCCTTCATGCAGGAATTCAGCGAGCGCTATTTTGACCCAGAGATTGTCAGTCATCTGATGGCAATTTTAGAGGAAGGCTATACATTGCCAGAGGTATTACACATAAAAAACCCCAAAGAGCGCCCGGACTTTGTGTCGGGGGCATTGTTGTACATGGACGACCAACGGAGTGGGCTGGCGCTGTCGGTTGACAATGTGGGCATTGAACACGGTGAGCACTATGCCGAAGCCTTGCAGGCGGTAGAGCGCTCCATTGAAGCCATTGCAAAAACCCTGGAACACCGCGACCCCTATACCACCGGTCATCAGGAGCGAGTTGCGGCTATTTCCGTGATGATTGGCCGCGAAATGGGAATGTCGAGTTTCGATTTGGAAGGCTTGCGCATGGCTGCCGTGGTTCACGACATTGGCAAGATTAAGATTCCCATCAGTATTCTGACGAAGCCTCGCCGGCTCAACAAAGTAGAGTACGATTTGATTCGTACCCACCCAACAGCGAGCTACGACATCCTGAAGGGTCTAGAAATGCCGTGGCCAGTCGCGGAGATTGCCTATCAGCATCATGAGGCTTGGGATGGTAGCGGTTATCCCCGTGGGCTCAAAGGTGACAAAATTTTGCTGCAGGCGCGCATACTGAGTGTGGCGGATATCGTGGAGTCGATGTCGGCCTCTCGTCCCTATCGCCCCGCGTTGGGTCTTGATCAGGCCATCAAAGAGGTCAACGCACTCAGCGGTAGCAAACTTGATCCAGCGGTGGTTGAGGCCTTTATGGCGTGCACCCAGTCCTTACATTGGCAAAAGTTGCAAGATCAAGCCTAACTACCTGTCAGTATTTGACACGCTCCAAGGCAGGACATCACCCTTACTGTAAACTGAAAGTCAGCTATAACTACGCTATTGATTTTAGGAGCGTTTTTATGGAAGGGTCGCAGTTTACGTCGCAGCAACATGACGTGCTTGATGCTTTCGCGCGCCTGAAATATCCCGCTGTTTTCTATCCCGACGTTCCCGAGGGGCGCTTTGCCTGTTTTATCTTCCTAAAGGAGGATGGTTTTGTGTGGGTCGAGCCAGGCTATCAAGACCCTTGGGATCGTTACCCGCGGGTGCGCTGTGTCGATGAGTCACTGTCGATGAAAGGTAATATGATTGTGTTCGACAGCGGCTGGATCGGCGAGGGCGACCCCGAGGAAGGAAAACAAATCTGGCGTTATTGGCTGGATTATTGCCGGCAGTTTGATCGCACCTGGCAACAAGAACGCCAGTATGTCCTTCGCGATTGTTTGAAGTCACACTGGGCCGATCAAAAGTTAATCTAGTTGTAACAACGATTTGATCGTTTTAGCTAGCGATTTCCAAGCGTAATCCCTTCTTTTTTTTGTGCACAGTTGATTGTGCATGCATTCTAGTGCTGTGTTCTATGATCCTTGTCACGATAAATAAGGAGCATAAGCATGGCAGATGTGAAGGACTTGTACTATTTTCAAAGACATCAACAGCGCGTTGATGACGCCATGTCTGCTGCAAACCAAAATATTATGGATCAGGTATGTTGGGCAGAATGGTTTGAAAACATTCAGGGATGTAGCATGGCTGAGCAATTACTCGAACAACCCGTAGGGCAATCAGATACTTGGGAAAAGCGTGAAAAAATTCCCACCCCTGTTGGCGTTAGAGTGGCGTTGCAAGTGCTGATCAAAGAAGTCCTTGTGGCCGGGTGCCGCGCTTTTAGAGATAGCAAAGCCTTTTGGCGGCAGGCAGGATTGGATGAGGCACTTTTGCGAGAAGTAGAAGAGCTCAGTGTGCCGGCTTTTGATGAGTTTACCGCGATGGTGACCCATTTGATGCTCATGAATGACCTCAAGTTTGATATCGACGTCCTCAATGCCTCTGCTGGCTTATTGATTCGGCAAAAGGCTGAAAACCACCTCTTACACGAGTTTGTTACTATGGGCGCTAGCACGCCGATGTTACGTGATTTATTTGGATTGCGTAGCCACGATATTGTGGCGATCAGAGAAAAACTTGGTGTCGTGCAGCCCGGTGGTAGACCGCGACGGGCCAGCAGTGAAGAGGCAACTTATATCATGGAAAACTGGCATTCCCAGTTGGCGAGTGTGGATGTGAGACTTCGGCTGCTATGGGTTCACCAGGAAACCGGTCTTCCGTTAACTTCCGTGTTTGACGTTGTAAGAATTCACGACCGCACGGTCTTGTAATTACTACTTTGTGACGATTGCTTCGCAATGTCACCCACAAGGATCCCTACCTGTGGGGCGCGAACGCGCAGTGCTCGTGACACAAAACACTGTCGCTGAGCGATGTCCCAAGTCATTGGCGCTGAGCCGATACCTGACACTCGCATTACAACGAGTCCATCCATGACCTAGAGCTACAGCCATGCATCGGTTATAAATAAATCTTATTTAGGAGATCGATATGCATACTGAATTGCCACCGCTGCGCATAGTTACCGCTGCTTCACTCTTTGACGGGCACGACGCAGCCATCAATGTGATGCGTCGCTTAATCCAAGCGCGTGGCTGTGAGGTTATCCACCTAGGTCACAACCGCAGTGTCGACGACATTGTTCGCGCCGCTGTCCACGAGGATGCCGATGCCATTGCCATCAGCTCTTACCAAGGCGGCCACATGGAGTTTTTCCGCTACATGGTCGATCTGCTCAATCAACACCAAGCCGGCCATATTCGCGTCTTTGGCGGCGGCGGTGGCACCATTACCTTGGAAGAAATTGCCGAACTCGAGCAATATGGCGTGTGTCGCATTTACCACCCTACCCACGGTATGCAAATGGGTCTGGAGGGAATGATTGACGACTTGGTGCAACGCGCCGAAGACGGTCGTCGTGCCTCTGAGGTACCTAGTGAGGTCAATGCCGCGCAGCCCACCTCGGTTGCGGCGATGATTTCGGCGCTTGAAGACGGTCTACTCGACGAGGCGGCACTGGCGTCGTTGCGTCAACAGTGGCAAGGTCAAGCGCAAACTCCCGTGCTGGGTATCACCGGTACCGGAGGGGCGGGTAAAAGCTCCAGCGTTGATGAGTTGCTTGTTCGCTTTTTAAATACGCGGCCCGACATGAAAATCGCGGTATTGGCGGTCGACCCTACGCGTCGCCGCAGCGGTGGTGCACTGTTAGGCGATCGCATACGCATGAACAGTCTTCGCTCTGAACAGATTTTTATGCGCAGTATGGCCACTCGTCGCCAGCACTTGGCGACCAACGAAATGCTGGCCGACGTAACAGCCTTGCTGCGCGCCCAAGACTACGACCTAGTCATCGTTGAAACGGCAGGTATTGGTCAAAGCGATTCTGAGATTGTCGACTTGGTCGATTTTTCACTTTATATCATGACCAGCGATTTTGGGGCGGCGAGTCAGCTCGAAAAGATCGATATGATCGACTTCGCTGATATGATTATGCTCAATAAGAGCGACAAGCGGGGTGCGCTAGATGCGCTGCGCGACGTACGCAAACAGTGGCAGCGCAACCACAATCGATTTGATCTCGAGGGGGATGCGATTCCTGTCTACCCCACCATGGCGAGCCGATTTAACGACGCCGGTATGAACAAAGCCTTTACCGCGCTGTGCCAACGCATGGCGGATAAGCTCGATTTGAACCGCGACGCTTGGTCGTCACAGGTGGCGCTAGCCGAAGCGGTGGGTGAGGGCCACGCGATTATTCCTGGCTCGCGAGCCCGCTATCTCGCTGAAATTGCTGAGCAATCATCGGCGTGGCATCTGCGTGTCGGAGCCGAGGTCGCCGCCGCCGAGCGCGCCCAGCATATGTACCAAAGTTTGCAAGCCATTGGCGACAGCCAGTTGCCCGAGCCATTGCAGGCTTTTGCTGTCAATGCCCTGCAAGACGCCACCGCTGACGCCACGCTGCTGACATTGCGCCGCCAATATCAAGAGGCGGTATCGACCCTAAGTGGCGACTCGATTGCGCTGCTGCAAGGTTGGCCTGCACTGAAGGAAAGTGTCGAGGCGGAGGAGTATCGCTACACCGTGCGTGGTAAAGATATTGTTGGTGATAACTACTTGACGTCACTGTCCGGTTTGCCCATTCCTAAAGTGGCGGCACCGCAGCATTCAGGCTGGGGCGATCAGTTGCGTTTCTTGCTACGCGAGAATTTGCCCGGACACTACCCCTATACTGCCGGTGTCTTTCCCTATCGTCGCAAGGGTGAAGACCCCACGCGGATGTTTGCCGGTGAGGGAACGCCCGAACGCACCAACCGCCGCTTCCACTTCCTTGCCAAATCGGGTGAGGCAACGCGTTTATCCACCGCCTTCGACTCGGTCACCTTGTACGGCGCCGATCCTGATCCGCGCCCCGATATTTGGGGTAAGGTAGGCAACTCAGGTGTTAGCATTGCGACCTTGGATGACATGAAAAAGCTGTATTCTGGCTTTGATTTGTGTGCGCCCACAACGTCGGTATCGATGACTATTAACGGCCCGGCGCCCATTATTTTGGCGATGTTTATGAACGCCGCCATTGATCAGCAGGTTGAGCTATGGTTGAAAAATGAAGGTCGTTGGGAAGAGGCGGAAAAGATTATCGCCGAGCGCTTTAAGGATTCACCGCGTCCACGATACCAGGGAAGTTTGCCCGCCGGTAACGACGGCCTCGGCTTGGGTACCTTGGGGGTTAGTGGTGCGGATTTAGTACCCGCAGACGTCTATGCCGAGATCGCTGCTCGCACCCTTGCAACGGTGCGAGGCACAGTGCAGGCGGACATCCTCAAAGAGGATCAGGCGCAGAATACTTGCATTTTCTCAACCCAATTTGCCATGCAGATGATGGGCGATGTTCAGCAGTACTTTATCGACCATAAGGTGCGCAATTACTACTCGGTGTCGATCAGTGGCTACCATATTGCCGAGGCGGGTGCGAACCCGATCAGCCAGTTGGCCTTCACCCTCGCCAACGGTTTCACTCTCGTTGAATACTATCTTTCTCGCGGTATGAATGTGGATGACTTCGTGCCTAACTTTAGTTTCTTCTTCTCTAACGGTATGGATCCCGAATACTCGGTGATTGGGCGAGTGGCGCGGCGTATTTGGGCACGGGCCATGCGCGAACGCTATGGTGCTAGCCCACGTAGCCAGATGTTGAAATACCACATTCAAACCAGTGGTCGCAGTCTGCACGCACAGGAAATGAGTTTTAACGATATTCGCACGACGTTGCAGGCGCTGTATGCCATTTTTGATAACTGTAACAGTTTGCATACTAACGCCTACGACGAAGCCATTACCACGCCTACCGAAGCGTCGGTACGTCGCGCAGTAGCGATTCAGTTGATTATCAATCGCGAGCTTGGATTGAACTTCTGCGAGAATCCTTGGCAGGGAAGTTTCGTTGTTGAGGCGTTGACAGATCTTGTTGAGAAGGCCGTCATGGCTGAGTTTGAGCGTCTTAGCGAGCGCGGCGGTGTGCTGGGTGCGATGGATACCATGTACCAGCGCAGTAAGATCCAAGAAGAAAGCATGTTCTACGAGCACAAAAAACACGATGGAAGTTTGCCACTGGTAGGTGTGAATACCTTCTTGCCGGAAGAGGGGCAAGAAGAAACCCTGGAAGGGCGTGAATTAGCGCGTGCAAGTGAGGCAGAAAAGCAGCAGCAGGTTGACTTGCTAAACGCCTTCCAAGGCCGCCATGCTTCGTCGGCCGACGAGGCCTTGCAGCAATTAAAAACTGTGGCGCTGCGCAACGACAATATTTTTGACTCGTTGATGACGGTAGTTCGCCATTGCTCGCTGGGTCAAATCAGCCGAGCCTTATTCGAAGTGGGTGGTACCTACCGACGAAACATGTAGTCCATAAATCGTTCGACTTGCTTTATAGCAGCGGCTAGTTTTTACTAAGGGCAGGTTTTTTATTAACCCTTCTTACGCTGTCTTGTTTAAGGAAGCCGAACGTGTCTCTATCAAACTCGCCACTCATCGAGGCGGATGAACTCATACCCTTGGTAGCGTCGCAATCCGTCAAGGTGGTCGATGCATCATGGTACTTGCCCTCTGAGCAACGTTATCCTCTCGCCGAGTATGAAAACGGCCATATCCCTGGTGCCGTGTTTTTCGATATCGATCTGATATGTGACCACGCAAGCTCTTTTCCCCATATGCTGCCCTCGACACCGCAATTTGAGGCGGCCATTGGTGAGCTTGGTATTGGCAACGATGACGACGTTGTGGTCTACGACGGTAGCGGCATGTTCTCAGCACCGCGTGTGTGGTGGATGTTGCGCATTTTTGGCCACGATCGGGTGCGTGTACTTAACGGTGGCCTGCCAGCTTGGTTGGCGGCAGGCGGTGAGTTGGTGAGTATTCACACCCATAATGTAACAGAGGTTGAGCCCACGCGGTTTAGGTCGTCTTTTGATGCTAAGAACTTAATCGATATTGCAACGCTATGGCGCTCGCTCAAGGCGGGCGATGTGCAGGTGCTGGATGCACGTGCCGCTGCTCGTTTCAATGGTGAACAGCCAGAGCCGCGTCCGGGTGTGCGCTGCGGCCATATGCCGGGAGCGATTAATGTGCCCTTCAAACAATTACTGGATGCTAGGGGTCGTATGATGACCACTCGCACCCTGCAGCAGCGTTTTGAAGAGGCGGGTGTCGATTTGCAGCGGCCCATCGTGACAAGTTGCGGTAGCGGGGTGACGGCGTGTGTTCTGGCGCTAGGGTTGTATTGCCTTGGGCGGGCAGATGTCGCCGTGTACGATGGCTCTTGGTCAGAGTGGGGGAGTTGCGAGGCGTATCCGGTACAAACCGCTAACGACTGAGGCGGATTGGGTTACAATGGCTTTTTTATCCCGTCTAGGAGACAAAGAGTGAAGTTGGTGTCGTGGAATGTAAACGGTGTACGCGCCGTGATGGGCAAGGATTTTGAGGCGTCATTCGCGGCCTTACAGCCCGATGTGTTGTGTCTGCAGGAAACCAAAGCGCAGGACGATCAGGTTCTCGAGGCGCTGTCGCCGTTACAGGGTTACCACATCTATAGCAATTCAGCCGTCAAGAAAGGCTACTCGGGCACCGCGATTATCAGTCGCGTTGAGCCTTTGTCAGTGCAGGCGGATATGGGCATAGAGGAGCACGACCAAGAGGGTCGGGTACTCTGTGCTGAGTACAATGAATTTTATCTTGTGACGGTATACACCCCAAACTCTGCCAACGAGTTGAAGCGTCTTCCTTATCGCCAGCAGTGGGATGCTGATTTTTTGGCCTACCTTAAGCAGCTTGAGCAAACCAAACCGGTCGTGGTGTGCGGCGATCTCAATGTTGCGCATCGAGAAATCGATATCGCCCGCCCCAAATCCAATTACAACAAAAGTCCCGGCTATACCCAGGCTGAAATTGACGGCATGGACAATTTGCAGCAGGCGGGATTAGTGGATACCTTCCGCGCGCATCATCCCGATGAAGTTAAGTATTCTTGGTGGAGTTACCGCGCTGGCGCCCGTGGCAAGAATATTGGTTGGAGGATCGATTATTTTCTTGCTTCGTCAGTGCTCTTGGATCGCTGTGTGGCGAGTGATATTCACAATGACATTTTCGGTTCCGATCACTGCCCAGTGAGTTTGGATATCAACGCCAATTAGTCACGAAGGGCAGTGTGACTGCTCCTCTACTTACGACCGGTAGGCCTCTCTTCCCACGCCTTGCACCGGAATTCCTAGTTCGGGTAGCAGCTGCTGTTGAATGGCGAACATGGCCGCGGCGGATTCATCGATAGCGCGACAGAAATCGATTGAGGCCTGCAGCAGCGGGCGCAATAATGTTTTGTCCTGAATGCGCGCGGGTGGGTACTCGTGTTCAACCACCAAGTAGGTATTGGCAATATCAATATCGAGTAGTTCTCGCGCAGCGAGTTGATGGTCTAACCAGTCGACAGTGCGGTTTTGTAAGTAAGCCAGAGGGTCGTGCTTGGCGGTGCCGGGAAGTTCGTGTTCACAGGTGGCCACTTGTTTCTTCCAGGCATTTAAATGGTCGGCTGGATGGTGGGAAGGTTGTCCGTTCACCCAGTCGCCACGTTGCATGCTTTGCCCCCCCCAGCCCCAGGCAGTGATACCCCTGGCATTGGTGACCTGCCCCTTAACGTGAAAGCCCGCGATCAAGAAGTTGTAACCTTCGTCTTTGAGGTACTGGAAGATGGAGCGCGTATCTTGCCCCATTAATACGGCGTGCGATGGGTCATAGTGAATGCGGAATTGGTCACCGACGCCGTGCTTTTCACACAGACGATGCAATGCAATCCACGGCCCAGGGGCATAGGCAATATTGTTGTGCCAAAGGTCGGTAGTATTCCAACCGGGCATGGGACACTGCTCAACGCGGTAGGTCAAGCCGCGGGCCTTTGCCTCTTTCAAGAGGGGAATGAATTCGGCCTCGAACATGTCGAGGTTTTGGTCCATCGATAGCTCAGGGTTGCGGCCTACGAAACCACAAACCGCATCCGTGCCGAGCATGACCGCTGCGTCAAATACTCGCAGCATGAACTCTTGCTTTTTCTCACGGGTGGCTCGGTCGGCGACCAGCATGTTGTCGAAGTAGCCAAGGTCGGAAAGGCCAACCCCTGTGCTCGCCATGGCGGCACGTACGCGTTTAGCGCGATCAGCATTAAATGGTTGGCGCAAATCTAAGGTGTTGGCGACGGGGTCTAGCATGGCTTCGGCGGGAATGTCCGATTCACTAGGATGCAACGCTGCCGCTAATTGAATGTTCGGACAGTTCATTTCATCGGCGAATTGCAGCCATTCCTCGATGGCTAAATCGGGATCTGCGTCGCGCTTCTCTCGAGGCGTCAGTTCTTGCAGTGCAGCGGTTAGAACGCTGAGCTGCATATGCTTAGGCTGATAGGAAATACTCACTCACATCTCCTGTTAGGCGTCGCGGCCAAGTGTCTCGTTTTTAAAGGCGACAGCGTAAATCACAAATACCACGGCGGCGAAGGCGGCGGGAATAAGCCAGATGGTTTGCCAGTCATAGTTGCCTGCGACGGTGTAGGCGTCGACGATATGGCCGGCAGCGGCAAAGCCAATCAACATACCCACGCCATAGGTCGCCAAGGTGATAAGGCCTTGCGCGGCACTCTTGATGGTCTCGCCTGCTTTCTGGTCGGTATAGATCTGCCCACTGACAAAGAAGAAGTCGTAGCAGATGCCGTGCAGGGCGATACCCAACAGTAGCAATACCATGGTGTTGTTTGGGTCACCCAAGGCAAAGCTGACGTATCGCAAAACCCAGGCCAGCATGCCGAGCAACAGGGTGGCCTTGATGCCAAAGCGCTTCAAAAAGAGCGGCAGCAATAGCATGAAGAGTACTTCAGACGCCTGGCCGATGGTCATTTTTCCCGTGGCGTTGGCGACGCCAATGTCGGTCAAGAATGGGTTGGCGTAAGAGTAATAGAACGCCAAGGGAATGCAGATGAGTACCGATGCAACAAAGAAAACCAGGTAGTTGCGGTCTTTCAAAAGGGCGAGTGCATCAAGGCCTAAGATGTCGCGCATGCTGACCGCTTGGCCACGCGCTGCAGGGGGTGTGGCAGGTAACGAGAAGCTGTAAAGCCCCAGTACCAAGGAAACGATAGCCGTCATGCCAAAGGTGTTGCGCAGCATGCCGCTGGCAATGCTGTCCTGCGCATCCCATGAAAACACATAACTAATTACCAGGCCGGCGACGATCCAGCCAATGGTTCCCCATAGGCGGATCTGCCCGAACTCGCTGGCGGGGTCCTTCAGTTGGTTAAACGACACTGAGTTGACGAGGGCCAGGGTCGGCATATAGCAGAGCATGTAGACGAATAGGTAGGGGTAGAAACTCTCGAAGCTGGTGGCAGAATAAAGCATGTACATCAAGGCCGCACCGGCCAGGTGCAGTACCCCTAAAATGCGCTCGGCATTGAAGTAGCGGTCGGCGATTAAGCCAATAATGAACGGGGCAATAATCGCGCCCCACGATTGGGTGCCGTAGGCCATGCCAATCTCGCCACCACTGGCTTGCAGGGTATTGCCCATAAACGTGCCGAGGGTGACAAACCAAGCTCCCCAGACAAAAAATTGCATAAACATCATGGCGCAAAGGCGCAGCGTGATCGTATTCATAGTGTGGGTCCTTATTATTTTGATTAAAGGGCTGTCCAGGCGCTGTCGGCGGCCGAACTTGCTAGCATAGCGTCGATAAAGGCCATGCCGCGGAGACCTGCATCGATACCGGGAGCCGCCATGCCGCTTGGTCTTGGCGTGCCGCGAATGTGCTCGGCAAACAGGGTGTATAAGTTGGCAAATGCTTCTAAGTAACCCTCTGGGTGACCACCGGGGGTGCGGCACAGACTGTTGGCCTCCTCGCAGAGTTCTGGCATGCCTGCTCCCGCGCGCAGAATACGCTTGGGCGCGCCGTGCGGCATATGAACTAAGCTATTGGGTTCGCCGTGCGACCACATCAAGCCGCCTTTGTCGCCATAAACACGTACTTTGGGGGCGTTTTCTTCGCCCGCGCATACCTGGCTGGCGATCAGTGTGCCACTGGCGCCCTCTGCCGTGCGAAAGTTGGCTGCGCCGTCATCGTCTAAGTGCCTGCCGGGTACAACAGTGTTGAGCATGGCGCTGAGTTTTGCGATACGCTGCCCAGAGACAAATTCAGCCAGATTAAAAGCGTGGGTGCCGATATCACCCATGCAGCCGCTCGCGCCGGACTGCGAAGGATCGGTGCGCCACGCGGCTTGTTTACTGTCGCCCTCGATGTAGTCGCTGAGCCAGCCCTGTGGGTACTCCACCAAAATCTTGCGAACAGTACCGATAATTCCGCTGGCAACCATATGTCGGGCCTGCCATACCATGGGGTAGCCAATATAGGTATGGGCGAGCGCAAATAGTGTCTTGCTGTGCTGCAATGTGTCCGCTAATTCCCGCGCCTCATCACTGCTCACGCCGAGTGGCTTTTCACACATGACATGAAAACCCCGTTTGGCCGCTGCGATAGCGATAGGTACGTGGGTTGAATTGGGGGTAACAATGGTGATGGCTTGAATGCGCTCCTCAGCGGGTAGCGCCGATTCTTTCTCAAGCATGTCCTGCCAGTTTGGGTAGGTACGCGTTGGGGTGATACCCAGTTGTTCCGCTGTGGTCTGGTTATTGACCTCGTCGCGGCTAAATGCACCCGCGACTAATTCGTATTGACCGTCCATGCCAATCGCATGGCGATGCACGGCACCAATGAAGGCGCCTTGCCCCCCACCAATCATTCCAAGACGAATTTTTTTACCCATTGCTAACGACCATCTGGTTTTTTAAAGTGAAATGAATCACTATTAAAACTCAAAATGTAAACGTTTGCATAGGTCAAAAATGATAAATATCCCTTCCTCACGTCGCTTTTTCCTTAAATCAGCCTGCGCGTTGGGCGCGCTAGCGGGGCTGCCTTCGGCACTGGCTCACGGCGGTCATGCCCGGGTCGGCTTGCAGTTGTATACCGTGCGCGACATGGCGAGTAAAAATTTACTGCACACGTTAGAGCACGTTGCCGCCTTAGGTTACAAGGACATGGAGTTTGCGGGCTACTTTGACTATTCAGTGCAGACCCTTCGCCGGCACCTGGATGTGTTGGGATTGGCGGCACCCTCGGCGCATATTCCACTGACAGCGTTTCAAAGCGATACCGACAAGGTCATCGACCAGGCGCTTGTCATGGGGCACCAATACTTGGTGATGCCCTACCTCACCGACGAGCAGCGCCAGGGTGGCATCGATGCCTTTAAGCGTTTGGCGGAATACCTAAATGGCGTAGGTGAAAAATGCCGCCAAAACGGGCTGTTCTTGGCTTATCACAACCATGATTTCGAGTTTTTTGAAACCGATGGACAGCTTCCTTACGATGTGTTGCTAGAGGTGCCTAGCGAACATCTGCTCATGGAAATGGATCTCTATTGGACCACCAAAGCCGGTTACGACCCGGTAGCCTACTTTGAGCAAGATCCTGGGCGTTTCCCGCTGTGGCACGTGAAGGACATGGATGCGCAAGGGAATTTTGCCGACGTGGGGAGTGGCACCATCGACTTCGAGCGTATTTTTGCCCATCGCCATACCGCTGGGTTGCAACACGGCTTTGTCGAGCGCGACGTGACGGATAATCTTGAACGCACACTCACCGCCAGTTTCGTCAACGCAGAGGCCTTGATGGCCAAACAGTAAGCGGATGGCATGCCAAGTGGGCGCACTTGTCGCAGCGGACGCCCATGTTGCCGCTTATGCGTTGTTGGTGGTATCTAACTTTGATAAAAGCCACTATTCAGAAAAGGGTTTTTGAGTCCCTTTGTTTTTAACTGGCGCAAGCCATAAGTCTTTTTTGGAGTGAGCAATGGAGACGGTTTCTAATAATAATGTAGCCAATAGCTATGACCCGAGTGCAAACTACACCTTGCCGTTGGCAGGTTTGACGGCACTGTTCTTCATGTGGGGTTTTATTACCTGCTTGAACGATATTTTGATTCCCCATCTGAAGAGTTTGTTCTCGCTGAGTTACACCCAGGCAATGTTGATTCAGTTTTGTTTCTTTGGGGCCTATTTTGTCGTCTCTATCCCCGCGGGTAAGTTAGTTCGCAAACTGGGTTATCAGCGCGGTATTGTGGTGGGCCTACTGTTGGCTGCGCTCGGTTGTGGCATGTTCCTGCCCGCGGCAAGCCTTCATTCTTATGCCTTGTTCCTGACGGGATTGTTCACTATGGCGGCTGGGATCACCATCCTGCAGGTGTCGGCCAACCCCTATGTGGCCGCACTGGGTCGCCCTGAGACAGCATCGAGCCGTCTGACACTGACACAGGCCTTCAACTCATTGGGTACCACCGTGGCCCCCTTCTTTGGTGCGATGTTGATTCTGGCCGCGGCGGAACCTGCCCTGCAGGGTATGTCGGAAGCGGCGATCAAGGCGCAAGAGGCCGAGGCGGTTAAGTTCCCTTACTTCTTGTTGGCATCGGCCTTCGTTGTGTTAGCGATTATTTTCTATAACCTGCGCCTGCCCGTTGTGCACGACGACGCGGACAGCGGTCAAAAAATTAAGTACAGCGACCATCCTCATCTTGTGTTAGGTGCCATCGGTATCTTCATGTACGTAGGTGCGGAAGTTTCTATTGGCAGCTTCTTGGTTAACTTCATGGGCCTTGAGCACATTGCAGGCATGGATGAAGCTAGCGCAGCACCCTACATTGCCTACTACTGGGGTGGTGCGATGGTGGGTCGTTTTATCGGTGCAGTGGTGATGCAGAAAGTCGCGGCCGGGAAGGTGTTGGCCTTCAATGCGGT
>JBEAQQ010000132.1:0-9133 GCA_041163785.1 Pseudomonadota bacterium | reverse complement strand
TGCCCAATAGAAATGGCGCCACCATTAACGTTGTATTTCTCAGGGTCGATACCCAGAGTATCCCGGCAATAAAGGCATTGAACTGCAAACGCCTCGTTTAACTCCCAGAGGTCGATATCGTCAACTGTTAGACCGTGGGTTTTAAGAAGCTTGGGGATAGCATAAACCGGACCAATCCCCATCTCCTCGGGCTCATTGCCCATCACCATCATGCCGCGATAAATGCCCAATGGCTCAATGTTACGCTGCGACGCCAGTTTGGCGTCCATCAGCACACAAGCAGAGGCACCGTCTGACAGCTGAGACGCATTACCTGCGGTAATGGTGCCCCCCTCAATTACGGGTTTCAGCGCTTGCAGGTCTTCAAGGGTAGTGCTGGGCCTATTACCCTCATCTTGCGCCAGCGTTGTCTGTACAAAACTGGTGGTATTTGTGGCCTTGTCATGCACCAACTGAGTAGCGGTAATGGGAACAATCTCAGCGTCGAAAAAACCGGCTTGCTGCGCCTTCGCTACCTTTTGCTGGGATTCGAATCCATACGCGTCCATCTGCTCTCGAGTGACTCCGTACTTTTTGGCAACATATTCTGCGGTGTGCAGCATCGGCATATAGGCATGTTCCTGAAGTGCGACTACATGTTCATCCTGCTGCCGCTGCGCCCACTCAAAGTAGGGCCCTTGCACCGAAGAAATATTATCTTGCCCCCCCGCCACCACGACCGAAAAACCATCCACCATAATCTGCTTGGCTGCCATGGAAATAGCCATAAGGCCCGAAGAGCACTGTCGATCGATAGTTTGCCCCGCGCAGGTAGCCGGCAAGCCAGCCGCCAGCGCAGACAATCGCGCTACGTTCATCCCAGCCGTTCCGGCATTCAGCACCGATCCCAAAACGACATCTTCAATCTCATCATGCTCTACACCTGCTCTAGCCACTGCGTGGGATATTGCATGAGCCGCCATGGTTGGGGACTTGATATTGTTAAGACTACCTTTAAACGCTCTGCCAATAGGCGTGCGCGCCGTTGATACAATGACTGCTTCTTTCATGAAATTACTCCAAGAGAACGTTTTGGTGAGCTATGTAAGCCCCCCTATAGATTGAGGAAATAACGCCTATCCGTAGATTTGGCGCAGTTGGGTTTTTAAGACTTTTCCCGTGGCGTTACGGGGTAGTTCGCTTTGAAACACTACGGAGGTTGGACATTTGTAATGAGCCAAGCGCTCACGAGCAAAAGCTATAATGTCTCCCGCATCGGGGATCGTAGTCACTGCCGGTACAATCACAGCTTTTACGGTCTCGCCCCAACGCTCATCGGCCACGCCGATCACAGCGACCTCAGAAACCCCCGGATGATCTGCAAGAACGTTTTCTACCTCTGCTGGGTAAACGTTTTCGCCACCGCTAATGATCATGTCTTTGATGCGATCTTTGAGATAAACAAAACCATCTTCGTCAAGTACCGCACCATCCCCCGTACGTAACCACCCACCGCCCGGCATTGCCGACGCGGTTTCGGTTGGATTATTGAAGTATCCCAAGGTGTTCGCCTCGGACTTGATCCAGATCTCGCCAACACTCCCAAGGGGCGCTGCCTCACAGGTCTCGGGGTGCCTTACCTCTAAATCAACCCAAGGCAGCGGACGCCCAACCGACTGTAAACGTTTGGCACCAACACCAGCCCAGTCGTGCTCTTCGGGGAATAATGCTGTAACGGTCCCAGAGGTCTCAGTCATTCCGTAGACGCCCAAAAACCCACACCCCAGAACCTCACTCGCCTTTCTGAGCAGGGCTTCCGTCATTGGTGCGGCACCATAAGAGAGAATTTCCAAACTCGATAAGTCTCGTTGATCCTGCTCCTGGGCTTCCACCAAGCGCTGAATGACCGCCGGCACAAAGAAAGTGTGAGTCACGCGCTCACGCTCAATAGTTTCCAGAATATTGTGTGGATCGGCATCTCGCATAAGTACTGTTCGCCCGCCAAGGGTCATTAGCGCGGACCCGGTTGCGGCGCCACCAATATGAAATAGCGGCGAACCTAAAAGATAAACCGAGTCGCTGTTCATACGGTACAGGTCGGTCGCCATTGGCTTGATAAAAGAAAAGTTTTTATTGCTAAGTGTTATCCCCTTGGCGCGCCCGGTTGTCCCCGAGCTATACAGAATAAGCATTGGATCATCGGGTTTTCCGTTCACATAATTAGGATCGGTGCTGACATTCGCAAGCTCATCATCATAGGCAGGGCCAAGGGTAATGATGCGACTTACAGCATGTTGGCAAGTTAATCGATCCAGCGTAGCCCGATGCTCCTGATCAGCAATAACAACCCTCGGTTGCGCATCATCAATGATTGCAGACAACTCAAGCGCACTCAGTCGAAAGTTCAAGCCGACGGCTATCGCCCCAATTTTGTTGCAAGCGAACAACCCCTCATGAAATTCGGGCGTGTTCTTCATGAGTAAACCAACTCGATCTCCAGCCGTTATACCGGCCTGCTGTAGTACAGCTGCCAGCTGATCACTGCGCTTATGCAGTGATCCCCATGTCACATGACACTCACCATAGGAGATCGCGATAGCTTTCGGCTGCATCTTAGATTGTGAAACAACGATGTCGGCGAAATTAAACGTCATGTAGCCCCCAGAAAAATCCAATCAGCGCGCATTGAAGACGCGCACGATTACGTTACGCAAATAAATTATTTCAATCGAGCAATTTTTTGTCAACACATTTGTTGACTTTTGTTTTATGCACTGCTACATTTCACTCATCGAACTGCCAGCAACCGATAAAACACGGCGCAAATACGATGGATGTAGAAGTAGAACAACTTGGCGAAATACTGGTGATTGCCATAAATCGCCCGGCTCAACGCAATGCAGTTACTCGCGAAGTTTCAGTCGAGATTGCGAATGCATGTGATCGCCTCGACGGAGATGAGGCATTGCGGGTTGGCATTCTCACCGGTCGCGGTGGGTACTTTTGTGCCGGCATGGACCTTAAGGCCTTTGTTTCGGGCCAGCGGCCAGAGCTCGAGAATCGCGGATTTGGCGGCCTCACTGAACGCGGCCCGGCAAAACCTCTGATCGCTGCTGTTGAGGGCTTTGCACTGGCCGGTGGCTTTGAGCTTGCCCTTGCCTGCGACCTAATCGTCGCAGCAGAAGGTGCGACATTCGGCCTACCCGAGGTCTCACGCGGGTTAGTCGCGGGCTCTGGCGGGCTGGTGAGATTGCCCCAGCGAATTCCACGCAATATCGCATTGCAATATTCACTCACTGGCGAGCCCTTGGGTGCAGCAACGGCTCGTCAATGGGGATTAGTAAACGAAATTTGTGCAGACGGGTGTGCCCTTGAAACCGCAATCAACCTAGCGAGACGAATTGCGGCCAACGCACCTCTCGCGGTCAGCATGAGCAAGCACATTATTAATGAGGCCAGTGACTGGTCGCGGGATGAAGTTTGGGCCAAACAAAGGCCATTAGTCGACTCAATCATTGGCAGCGCAGACGCCATAGAAGGCTCTCGCGCGTTCACCGAAAAAAGACAACCAACTTGGTGTGCCCGATGAAGCGCAATCTGGCTATGCATCGCAATAACTTGGAAGTCGTTAAATGCTAATGAACAAAATAGCAGTTGTTGGTGGCGGCACCATGGGCACCGGTATTGCCTACGTCGCGGCACAGGCCAGCTGTCAGGTGACGGTGGTAGAACCCAATGAACGCACCGCGGAATCTATGCAGAGAGCACTGAACGAAGCCGCGGATAGCGGCGTCACGCGAGGGCGTCTCGACAAAGAAGGCGCTGAGTCGTTGCTAAATCGCATTACCCATGTTTTCGAGGTGAACGATATCGCGCCCGGAATGGATCTGGTAATTGAAACTGTGCCCGAGCGATTAGATATCAAGTTCGATGTGCTGGGGAAAATTGCACAGCGTGATCCAGCGATAATCGCCAGCAACACGAGCGCGCTGTGTATAGACGAACTGAGCAAGGCCGTTGCTGACCCCCAGCGCTTTCTGGGGCTACATTTTTTCAATCCGGTTTGGTCAATAAAACTCGTAGAAATTGTGGTTGGGGCGCAAACCAGTGACGAGACACTGATCAGAGCGAAGGCATTTACCGAGCAAATTGGACGACAGAATCTGGTAGTCAAAAACATTCCGGGATTCGCCACCAGCCGCTTGGATTTAATTGCCAGCTTGGAAGCCATGCGGATGCTCGAAGGTGGCGTTGCCAGCGCTGAAGATATTGATCGAGCAGCGGTCGTTGCCTATGGCCACCCTATCGGTCCGTTGAGACTCAGCGACATCGTGGGTTTGGATGTCCGGCTCGATATCGCTCGCGTACTCGAGCAAGCACATGGAGAGAGATACGCACCACCCAACCTACTTATTGACATGGTTGAACGAGGTGTACTCGGACGAAAAACCGGGCAGGGATTTTTCCAATGGAGCGACTCGACCTGAGGCCAGCCACAAATTTGATTTTCTGATATCGCCAAGCCACTGCGAGGCTGTCCCGGCGACATCAAAAGCATTGCAGTTTAAGGAGTTTTAATAGTGCAAGCGCAAATTTTTAATACAGGATTAGTCGACACCGCTGAGCATCATGATGAGCTGCGCAAGAGTGTAGAGCGGCTTGTAGGTCGCTACGGTCGAAAATACTTTCAGGATGTCATTGCTCGCAATGAACAACCCAAGGAACTATGGGAAGAGCTGGGTGCGGCAGGATTTTTGGGTGCGCACATACCTGAGAGTTACGGAGGAAGCGGGGGCGGTTTGGCTGAGCTGTACATTATCATTGAAGAGACGGCAGCACAGGGCTGCCCGATGCTGTCTCTCGTTATCTCGTCCATTTGCGCCCCCATTATCGAGCACTACGGGACCGAGGCCATGAAAGAGGAATGGCTCACGGGCATGGCAGATGGCAGCAAGCGGATTGCGTTTGCGATCACCGAACCTGATGCCGGATCAAACACTCACAATATTAAAACCACTGCACGCCGAGATGGTGATGGGTGGGTACTTCAGGGCGCTAAGTATTGGACATCCGCAATAGACGAATCAGACGCGGTAATGGTTGTTGCGCGGGACGCCGATCTCTCGACCAGCGAGCGCTCATCGCTATCTTTGTTTATTGTCCCCACCAACACCGCGGGCGTTAGCTGGCAGCCAATTGAAGCTGCGGTGATAGCTGCCGACAAGCAATTTATGTCATTTTACGACGACGTTAGGCTCCCTTATGAAGCCATTGTTGGCGAGCCCGGCAAAGGGCTTAAACAGGTTTTTGTCGGCCTCAATCCCGAGCGCGTTGCAGCGGCCGCCATCAATAATGGTATTGCCCGCTTTGCACTAGAGCAAGGCACTCGCTACGCCAACGATCGCAGCGTGTGGAATCAGCAACCCATTGGCGCACACCAGGGGGTCGCGCATCCATTGGCCGAGGCCTACGTGGGCGTACAAGCCGCGCGCCTAATGGCCATGCGCGCTGCAGATCTTTTTGACCGAGGAGAGGACGCCGCGGAAGCCGCCAACATGGCCAAGTTCTGTGCCGCAGAAAGTTCGCTAAAGGCACTGGATCAAGCCATTCAGGTCCACGGCGGTAACGGACTCGCCCTGGAGTATGGCCTCGCCGATCTATGGTTTATCGCTCGATTGCATAAAACAGCACCCGTGAGTCGGGAAATGATTTTGAATCACATCGCACAACATAGTTTGGGACTACCCAAAAGCTACTAATCACCCCGCTAACCGACAGCCCAGGGAAGCAGCACCTTGACTTCTACATCCGCCAATCCACCAATTCACCAACCGGGAATTAACCCGCTGGCGCAGCTGCTACGGGGTTTCGCCATAGATTTTTTAACCGCGCACAATAATGCGGTGGTAGAGCGGATCATGGCGCCAAGTTACCGACTCCATATTGGCGGCGTAGTATTTGATGGGCGCGACGATGAATATTTACCCGCAACAGCTGCCCAGCTTGAGCAGTTTCCGGGGCTCAACGTCACTGTGCACGACGTTGTCATTGGAGAGAACGCAATAGCAATGTGCTTTACCGAGCACGGCTCGTCAATTCAGGATGAAGGGCACAGGGCAGCCTGGAGCGGCATCACCTTCTTTTTCACAGACGGCGAGCGCTTTGTTACCGGTTGGGCTGAAGAAGAATATATCGCGAGAAAACGGCAACTAACCTTGGGCCAATGCGAAGGGATTGAGCCACCCCATATCGCGCCATGGGATACACAGGCGCAAGCCAGTAACCCCGAAAACGAAGCGATTGTTCGTCAATGGATAGCCCATAGCCACCCGTTAAAGGACATCCCGAACAATCATCGCCTATCACCACTGGACCCCGACCCAGACGGTCTTGTCGATATCCGAGGCTCTAGGGTAAATGCGCTCTTTTCAGCGGGGGATAGGGTAGTGGTTCACGCCGAGTATCACGGTATTTATGCTGGCGGATTTGGGGACCTATCTCCGCTATTAATTGGCTGTCAAGCTGTACTCCGCTTTGCCGCCATAGTCACTATTAGGAGTGGCGAGATTATAGCGGCTCGAATTACTACTGACCGATTGGGGCTCAGTCGCGCCCTGAGAGGAATGACCTGAGTTCACGTTTTCTTATCAACGGGGGCTTTGCGCTTGCTGGCCGCCACCTTCTTTTTCTGCACACCCGCTTTAGGCGGTGCATTTTTAGCAGTTACAGATTTTTTCTTAGCAACCGCCCTCTTACTCTTAGCGGGATTCTTGTTTGATCCACGCATGGCCACATCGGTTGCCGCAAAAGCACCGTCGGCAGGTGCAGAATCAATCACCCCAGCCAAAGCTCCGGACTGCAGACCTGCCGTTACGAGATCGGCAAACATGGCGCCTATTTGTTCGGAGGGGACTTTTGTCTTTCCGGGAACAAACCAGCGATTAGTCCAGTTGAGCATACCGATAATGCCAAAGCCCACTATCCTCGCTGGGCCAATATTGCGAAAACTTCCATCACGATAGCCCTCTTCGATGATCGCAGTTACCGCCTCATCGTAGTCGTGGTTGAGTTTCTTCATTTGTTTAGCCCAGGCGGAACGCTTGTCTGAGACGTGGTTCAAGTCCTCACGAATGTAGATATAAAGCAATGGATAGGTCGCCGTATAAGACGCCATTAACTCCAGAATCAGGGTTCTCAGCTTCTCGCTTGGCGATACATCGCTTTGCTGTACCGCTTTCGCCTTTTCGACGTTATCAACCGATGCCTCTCTGATAACCTCATCGAATAATTCGTCTTTTGACGAAATGTAGTAATAGATGGAAGCGCGATCAATCTGGAGCTCCTCAGCCACTGCGCTAATCGTTGTGCCCTGAAACCCCTTCTCATTAAATACCCGCGCCGCAGCAATCGCTATTTCTTCTCTGCGTCGCTGATAGGTATCCGATGACTCGGGCTTAGCTTTGGCTGCTGCACGCCTTTTACCGATATTACTTGAATTCTTTGTCACTCTACTGCCTTAGAAGTCTGTTAACGCACTGTTGACCATAACTCTAGCAGGCCGGACTCTTTATTTCGCTCTTAGTTTGTACTGAGACAAGTAGCAGCCGTAAGAGTCAGACGCGCCGTCATTTAAGCGACTATAAATCACGCACTGGCCAAAAACTACGACTATAAGACAGCCATGTATTTTTGTCATCAGCACTGTTGACATCTTTTTCTACCTCCAGTATTGTCAACGGCGATGTTGATATTATTCAGATGTGCGGTCCAGTAAGTACCCATACATAATGCGGGAGTAAATAATAATGAAGAATTCTATGGTTAGAGTGTTACATAGCGCAGTGATCTGCGCGTCGGGCCTAGCAGCCAGCAGCACCTGTTATGCCCAAGAAAGCGAGACAGTTCTGGCGCTTGAAGAAGTCGTCGTTGTTGCACGAAAACGAGCGGAGAACCTACAAGAAGTTCCGGTATCAATCACGGCCCTCACCGGCGAGCAGCTCAAAAATCAAGGTGTCTTCAATACCTCTGATCTTAACAACTCCATGCCCAACTTAAACGTAAGCTCATCCTATGGAGAAACACAACCGAACTTCACCATTCGCGGCATTGGTGTGGGTACTGAATATAATTCCAACGCAGCGTCACCCAATGGCATCTATGTCGATGACGTTTATCAGGCGTTTCGCGCCAGCCACGGCCAGCAGCTTTATGATCTGGCTCAAATTGAAGTCCTACGTGGCCCGCAGGGAACGCTTTATGGCCGAAACACAACTGGCGGTGCGATTAATTTCACCACGATGCAACCACAGTTTGGTGAAACACAAGGCTACATCACAGCTGGATACGGCAACTACAACCGCTTCGAAACTACGGGCGCCATCGATTTCACTCCCTCAGAGAATCTGGGGATTCGAATTGCCGGCACCTACACCGAGCGTGATGCTTACATCGAGAATCGGCTGCCAGCGGGCCCAGTTCAGGTCAACCCAAACTTACCAGGCCCGTCTTATGGGTATACAACTGAGGGACGAGATTCTGGAGGTGGCGACACTTTCGCGTTGCGATTTAATGCACATTTAGATTTGGACAGCCTCAATGTGCGATTCAAAGCCTATATGAGCGAAGCGAGTGGCGACCAAGACAGCCCGCAGAACCAAGGCGAAGGTGGCTTTATCGCGGTGTCGCGTGGTGCGTTTGGCGGGCTATACGGCATAGGGTTAGACGACTTTTTACCGCCCGCATATCCTGGTGATCGCGTGAATGATCTAGAGATCGAGGCCGATACTATCGGTGGCGCTAAGGTTGAGTCCGACGGTATCGTGTTAAACGTTTCTTACGATATTTCAGACACGATCACACTGACATCGATAACTGGATTTGATAACAGCTACTACGGACTTCTGCCCAACATCGATTGCGATGGCACCCCCTACTATGTTTGCGCAATCGGTTATGAGTCTGATATGGAGTCCTTTAACCAAGATCTGCGTCTTAATTTCACAGGCGATCGACTGACGCTAATCGTGGGTCTGTACTACGGGGAAGATGAGATCATCACTAATAACCGACCCAATTTCTTTGGGTTTTTGAGTGATACCAATGCCGCACTAGGTGCACCGACAACATACTTTAATCCCGGCGGCGCACTGGGCTT
>JBEAQQ010000131.1:0-17797 GCA_041163785.1 Pseudomonadota bacterium | reverse complement strand
CTTGGTGGCCGCGTTTGACCGCCGCTTGCAGGGCGTGGTGGTAGTCTTCGCGCTGCGCTGGCGTGATGTTCTTTTTCAGAATGGTGCCCGCCCCGCCGTGAATGACGATGGCGACAGGGTTTTCGCTGGCTTGGGCGGCCAATGTGAGGCCAAAGGCGACAAGCAGTGTGATAAGGCGCATCCGTGTATCTCCTGTGTTAAAGAGTCTGTAGCTTAAAACGAAAGCCTGGCGAGGCCAAGATCTAGGCAGTCTGCCAGCAGGGGTGGTCGGGTTGGCTCGCTAATTGTAGAAGCAGCATGGCGCTAAGTTGTGCTCTAGGCACAAAACTGTCGGCCAGCAGGTATTCGTCTGACGAGTGAATTTTACCGCCCTGTATGCCTAGGGTATCGATATTGACCACGCCAGCGGCAGCGAGGTTATTGCCGTCACAGCAGCCGCCCGTGGGGTGCCATTCAATATCCAAACCCAGTTCGCGGCCACACTGCTGGGCGAGTAGATACAGCTGTTCTTGTCGCCCCTCAACCTTTTTGGGTGGGCGTCCGAAGGCGCCGTGTAAACTGAGCGAAATACCGTCGCGTTGGTTGGCGGTCGCGACAATCTCCGCCAGTGCCGACTCCACCTCGCTCATCTCGTTGTGACTAGCCACCCGGACATTGAATTTTCCGACGGCCTTGTCGGGCACTATATTGAGCGCTCCTCCGCCGTGGATATAGCCGGGGTTAACGGTAACACCTGGCCAGCGGCCATTGAGATCATCGATGGCGGCCATGGCATCACAAAGCGCGCGAATGGCGTTGCGACCGAGATGATGATCGCGCCCGGCGTGTGCCGCCACACCTTCGCAGATGAGGCTAAAATTGCCGCTACCCTTGCGATCTCCGGCGAGGTGGCCATTGGGCATACAGGGTTCGTAAATCATGCCAATTTGGCAGTTGTCCGCCAGCGATTTGAACAGGTGCGCAGAGGAGGGAGAGCCAATTTCCTCGTCAGGATTTAACAGGATATCCCAGCCAATACTTCCCGCCAGTGGCGATTGCTCCAACACCCGCAACGCTTCGAGCATCAATACCAAGCCGCCCTTCAGGTCGGCCACACCAGGACCATTTAGGGTGTTGTCATCGAGCCAGCGACAGGTTTGGAAGTCGCTATCGTGCGGAAAAACAGTGTCGAGGTGGCCGGCCAATAGAATGCGCCGTGGTGCGTTGGGGTACTTACTTAATATGAATGCGTCACCGAGGGGCGATTCTCGCCATGTGCCACGGTCGTCGATCACACGGTAGGGGGCTGACGCGACGCGACGCTGCGTTGCCCCAAGATCGGACGCCATCGCAACTAAGTGCTCGCCCACGGTATTAACGCCTGCGGGGTTCAAGCTGCCCGAATTGATGTTGGCCAGCGTGATCGTCGCCTCTACCATAGCGGCCTGACGGCGCGCTAGTGGGTCGAGAAGGGCGGTCAGGCTAGCGCTTGTCATGGTTATTTTGTCAGCTCGGCCAACGCCAGACCAAGGCGTTGCATGCCTTCGGCGATGTCCGCTTCAGGGATGATCAAGGACGGCGCGAAGCGCAGGACGTTAGGGCCGGCAACAAGGCACATCACGCCGTGCTCCATCGCCTTGGCGATTACTTCACCGCCGCGGCCATGCCAATCCGGGATAAGTTCTGCACCGATCAAAAGACCCATGCCGCGCACCTCGGTAAACATTCCGAATTGTTGGTTGAGCTTCTCCAGTTCGGCGCGGAAAAAGGCGTGGCGACGGGTCACACCGGCTAATACCTCGGGGGTGTTAATAATTTCAATGACCTTATCGGCCACGCTACAGGCGAGCGGGTTGCCGCCATACGTACTGCCGTGAGTGCCGAAACCCAGGCTGTCGGCGATGTGGGCTGTGGTCATCATCGCCCCGATGGGAAAGCCGCCACCTAGCGACTTGGCCGTGGTCAAAATATCGGGTGCTATCCCATAGGCCATGTAGGCGTATAAGTGGCCGCTGCGGCCAACACCCGATTGCACTTCGTCAAACACCATCAAAGCATTGTGTTTGTCACACAGTGCGCGCACGCCCTGCAAGAAGGCCAGATCCGCGGGGCGAACACCGCCTTCGCCTTGGATCGGTTCGAGCACCACCGCGCAGGTCTTGTCTGAAATCGCCGCTTCTAATGCCGCCAGATCATTGTAGGGCAGGTGGGTGATTCCCTGTGGCGCGGGGTGAAAACCGTCCAGGTATTTGGGTTGGCCGCCTACCGCAACGGTGAATAGGGTGCGACCGTGGAAGGACTGCGTGAAGGAAATAATTTCGTATTTGCTGTCACCATGGTGGTCGTGGCCGTATTTACGCGCCAATTTGAATGCCGCTTCGTTGGCTTCAGCCCCCGAGTTAGCGAAGAACACTTTGTCAGCGAATGTGGCGTCAGTGAGTCGCTTGGCAAGGCGCAGCGCGGGCTCATTGGTGTAAACATTGCTCAGGTGCCACAGTTGTTCGGACTGCGCCTGCAATGCTTCGACGAGGGCAGGATGGCAATGGCCGAGTGAATTGACGGCGATGCCACCGGCAAAATCGATGTATTCTTTGCCCGACTGGTCCCAAATACGCGACCCCTTGCCTTTGACTGGAATGACTTGCTGAGGGTTGTAGTTGGGTACCATGACTTCGTCAAACATGGCGCGGGATAGTTGGCTGCTCATAGCGTGTCCTCAAATTTTTTGGTAGCACCGGTTGGGTAGGTTTGGCACTACCTTATTATCTATTGTAGTCCCTCGTTGTGGATGACAACGGGTCTGTTAGTGACCCTGCATTGTAGGACTTTTCGTGCCATAGTAGTACGTATTAAAAAGAAAATTTTTAGGGTCGTCGATAGCCTTGGAAATAAGGAGAAGGGCAATGCGTGGACAGTGTTTTATCAATGGCGTGTGGCGCGATGGCAACGGGCCGGCGTTTGATTCCTTCAACCCCGCGGATGGCGGTGTGATATGGACGGGGGCTGCCGCCGACAGTAGCGACGTAGACGCCGCGGTCAGTGCCGCTCAAGCGGCCTTTACGGCGTGGCGAAGAGGCGGTGTCGAGCATCGCATGGCAGTGATCAATCAGTTTGTCGAACTCCTTAAAGAGCACAGTGAGGCACTTGCAGATATTATCTCCCGCGAAACCGGTAAGGTGCTGTGGGATGCCAAAGGCGAAGTGGCGGCGATGATAGGCAAAGCGGCCATCTCAGAGCGAGCCTATCACGAGCGCACTGGTGTGGTAGACCAAACCTTGGGCGGTATTCAGGCCAGATTGGTGCACAACCCACTCGGCGTGATGGCGGTGTTTGGCCCATACAATTTTCCTTGCCACTTGCCCAATGGGCACATTATTCCAGCGCTAATCGCCGGGAATACGGTGGTGTTTAAACCCAGTGAACTGACGCCCTTATGTGCCGAATTTACTCTCGACCTGTGGCATCGCGCAGGGCTTCCGGCGGGGGTGATTAATTTGATTCCCGGCGCAGCGTCGACAGGTATTGCCCTGTCGCAGCACCCGGGTTTGGCGGGTATTTTGTTCACCGGTAGCGCCGAGACGGGGAGGGCGATTCACCGTCAGTTGGCGGGGCAGCCCGAAAAGATGCTGGCGCTTGAGATGGGGGGCAACAACCCGCTCATCGTCGAATCTGCCCAACGTATTGATGCGGCGGTTCAAACCACTATCCAGTCGGCCTTTGTGAGTAGTGGGCAGCGTTGCACCTGTGCACGCCGCCTTATCGTGCCTAGGGGTGAGTGGGGTGATGCGTTTTTGTCTGAGTTAGTCGACGTGGTGCCGCGTCTTAATGTTGGGGCGTGGAACGCGCAACCCGCCCCTTTTATGGGGCCGCTCATTGCAGAGGGCCCGGTACAGGCTGTGCTAAATGGGCAGCGAGCCTGGTGCGAGGCTGGTGGCGATGTATTGGTTGAAGCGAGGCGCCTAGAGGCTGGTGCATGCTTTGTTTCGCCGGGCATTGTCGATGTGACCAATATTTGGCGAACACTGCCTGACAAGGAAATTTTCGGCCCGTTATTACAGGTGATTCGCGTGGCTGACATGGAGGAAGCCCTTGAGGTCGCCAATACCACTCAATTCGGATTGTCGGCAGGCTTGATCAGTGAGTCTCGGCAGCAGTTTGATGTCTTCTTAGCCAATATTATCGCCGGGGTGGTGAACTGGAATCGCCCCTTAACTGGCGCGAGTGGTGCCATGCCCTTTGGTGGACCTGGGGCGAGTGGCAACCTTCGCCCCAGTGCTTACTATGCCGCCGATTATTGTGCCTACCCAGTGGCGTCTATGTATAGCGAGGCCTGTACCGAGGATGATAATTTTTCACGGTTTTTAACGTAGTCTGAGATGGATCAATATTTACGTTCTAATTCATGCGGTTAAATAGGATTGTGCTAGGCTTAGGCTAACGATTGGAACAGGGACGTATCATGAAAATTATCTTGTGGGTGGTTATTGTGGGTTTGGTCGTCGCGGGATATACGGGGCGGCCGTATATCGATATGTTGCGCGATGATCAATCCTTGTCCTGCGTGGTTGAACAGATTGAGCTCGACCTAAAAAGTGATGGCAGTGTGAGCGATGAATTGACTCGCCAAAGCCACGCGGCTCAGTGCAAGGCCGAGGCTGTATTTAGCTCGATCAATCAATAACATAGCGTAAATTCACTCTCGAATCTTTGCTCTCAGGCTGCTACTATCAGCATTTTTGTGGGGAGTGGTCTATGCGATATTGGCTAGGGATAGCAGCGTTGCTGTGGATGTCATTGGTAAGTGCTAACTCTCCTAATGACACGCTGCAAATACCACGCCTAGACGAGCAGGCCACTATCGACGGTAAGCTTGACGACGCCGTCTGGCAGCGAGCCACTAAGGTGTCGATGGATATTGTGTCGCGCCCTTACCTGAATACGCCTTCCCCGATCGAAACGACGGCCTACTTTTACGAGAACGGCATCACTTTGTTTTTGGGTTTTGACGCACGCGACCCTAACCCCGATATGATTCGTGCGCTCTATCGCGATCGCGACAGTAACTTCAGCGACGACATGATCGGTGTCAAAATCGACACACACGCCGACGGCCGACTGGCCTACCAATTCTTTGCCAACCCCTATGGTATTCAGTCTGACGCTATTGAAAACCAGATGACCAATAGTGAAAGTGCCGCCTGGGACGCGATTTGGCGCTCGGCGGGACAGATTCACCCGCAGGGTTATGTGGTGGAGATGGCCATCCCCTTGAGTATTCTGAAATTCGAAGAAAGAGAGGGTATTAAACGCTGGGCAATGGAGTTTGTACGTTTCTATCCACGCAATGAAACTCTGCGAATTTCTAATCTACCTTGGGACCGTAACAACGCGTGTTTTTTGTGCCAGATGGGGCCGGTTGAAGGTTTTGCCGATGCTAAACAGGGCCGCAATATCGCGCTGGTACCTTCGTTGGTCTTGGGCAAGGGCGAATCTCGTGACCCCTACCAGGATCTCGCGTGGGGTGACACCAATGTCAGCGAGCTGAGCTTTGATGCGAAGTGGAGCCCAACCCCAGAAATTGGTTTGTTGGCGACCTTTAATCCCGATTTCTCACAGGTGGAAGCCGACGTTGCCAAGTTGAGTGTGAATAACAACTTTGCGTTATTTTTCCCTGAAAAACGCACCTTTTTCACCGAAAATGCCGAGTACTTTGACTCGCTGTATCGCTTCGTATACACCCGCAATATTCAAGATCCCGATGTGGGTTTGAAATTGACGGGCCGCAAAGGGGCGCACACCCTGGGGGTGTTTGCCGCCGACGACACGTCCACGTTGATTTTTGTGCCCGGTAACCTGGGCTCCAGTGTGGTGGAGTACGAGCGCCCTTCGAATAATTTGGTGGCGCGCTACCGCTACGACGTGTCTAAAGACTTTGCGGTGGGTTTTTTATCTACCCAACGTCGCGCCACGGATTACAGCAATAGCCTCAACGCTGTGGATATGAAGTATCAGTGGTCGTCCTTCGACGTTCTGCGAGCGCAGGTGGCGGCAAGCCAAAGTGAATACCCCGCGGATTTATACCGCCAGTTGTGTGAGGTGGACTGTGCGTCAGATGATCTCAACGAGGGGGTGTTGCGCCTGCGTCGAGATGACCGCTTAAGCGACACGGCCTATAACGTGGACTACAAACACGAGCGGCGCGACTGGATGGTGCGTATGCAGCATTTGAAGACGGGCGCCGACTTCAGAAGTGATTTGGGTTTTGAGAACTTTATCGACCGCAAGCGTTCCTTGGTGGGAGGGCACTGGCGTTGGTTTAAGCAAAATAGTTGGTGGAACACCGCGACGCTCTATGCCGACTGGGATATTACCCACAGCGAGGCGGGTGAACTTTTAGAGGTGGAACGAGAGGCTCAGCTATATATTAATGCCAGCCTGCAAACCGAGGCGGCGATTGGGCTTGTCGAGCGCGATGTGGCGGGCTTGCGCCACGATACCAGTAGCCTAGCGATCACCGGCAATAGCAACCGCTTTATTGAACGCGGCGCGTTTATCGATATGCACATGTCGCCCAGCATGCTCTACTCCTGGGGCATTTACGCGAGTTTTTCCCCTAGAAAAGTCGACTATGCCAATGACCGTATTGGTGTGCAGCGTACCGTCGCTCCGAGTGTAGAACTTAACCTGGGGAAACACATGCAGGTTACCTTAAGGCACACACGCAGCGCGCTAAACGCGGATAATGCCAGTGTGTTTGTCGCGAATTTGACCGACCTACGAATGACCTATCAATTTGATGCCAAGCAATTCTTGCGGCTTATCGCCGTGCGCTCCGATATCCAGCGCAACCAAGCCAACTACATCGACGCGGTGGATGAAGACAGTCGCAGTCTCAATCTGCAACTGTTGTACTCGTACAAGGTGAATCCGCTGACCAAGTTCTATGTGGGTTATTCGCAGGCGGGCTTTAGCGACGATACGTTTACCCAATTTACCGACACCGACCGTTCGATCTTCATGAAGGTGAGTTACGCCTGGCAGCAGTAGTCGATTAATTACGCCGGTATGGGTTCTTTACTAAAACGTTGAAGAATGTCCATTGGAATCAGGAGTAAGGCGTTGCGGTGGCAGCTTTCGAGGAAAAGCGGTGGCGCAACCCCCGCTTCATAGGCCTCAGCCCAGCGATTCGCGCACAGACACCAGCGATCCCCCGCTTTTAATCCGGGAAATTGCCAGTCGGGGCGGGGGGTAATCAAGTCATTGCCCTGATTAAAGGTGAATTGCAAAAAGGCCTCGGTCATTTCCGCACAAACGACGTGACTACCGCGATCCATTGGGCCCGTGCGACAAACCCCGTCGCGGTAAAAGCCCGTCTTGGGATGCTGGCAGCAGGATTGTAATGTGCCGCCCAAGACGTTGAGTGTCGGGTATTTAGGTGTGGGCTTTTGCATTGAGCAATTTACCAAATGTTTATGTATTGTTTATACGTTTCAGAACGTATAACAGACGCAGGTAGGCGTCAGAGTGGTATTTTTTGTCGTTTAATGAGGCGGGGCTAGTCAATTAGAGTAGGCTTCGTTAACAATAGGTGTTTTACATCAGGGGATGACTATGAAGCATAGGTTTAATGTGGGTTTGGCGTTGCTACTTATGGCGAGCCAAGCGCTGGCGGCGTCAAATAACAATGTGCGCGAACAGGCGATGGCTATTCGCGATGCCGCTCGCGCCGATCTTACCGGCTACCATTTGGTTCGTGATCTCACCAGCGAAGTGGGTGCGCGCATGCCGGGCACACCGTCTGACCAGCGCGGTGTAGATTGGATGGTGAAACGCTTCAACGACCTGGGGTTTGATAAGGTGTGGGTCGAGCCTGTGACCTTCCCTAAATGGGTGCGTGGTGCCGAACGCGCCTCGATAAATGCACCTTTCGAGCAACCCTTACATATTACTGCACTGGGCGGTTCAACCGGCACAGAAGCTCCGGTAAGTGCTGAGGTTGTGATGTTTACCGATCTCGAAGCCCTTCGCAACGCGAGCGACGCCGAGGTGAAGGGTAAAATCGTTTATATCGCCAAGCGCATGTTCAGGCATCTGGAGGGCGCAGGTTATGGTGAAGCGGTGGTGGCACGTGGCAAGGGTGCCCAATTGGCCGAATCCAAAGGCGCGGTAGCATTTTTGCTACGTTCTGTTGGCACTGACAGCCATCGCTTTCCCCACACCGGGATGATGTCGACGCGCGCCAATATTGCCGCAGCAGCCCTCAGTAATCCCGACGCCGACCAACTAGAGCGCCTGCTTGCCAAGCACACAGTGAGCGTCACGGTAGATGTCAACGCTGGCTTCCAAGGCGAGTATACCTCGTATAACGTGATGGCCGATATCACGGGCAGCGAGCACCCCGAGCAAATTATTTTGATTGGCGGTCACTTAGATTCTTGGGATCTTGGCACTGGGGCAATCGACGATGCCGCGGGTGTGGGTATTACCACAGGTGCCGCGGTGCAGTTTTTGAAGCGCGATCACCGCCCTAAGCGCACCATCCGCGTGGTGGCGTTTGCCAACGAAGAGCAAGGGCTTATCGGCGCGGAGCATTATGCCAAGGCCCACGAAGATGAACTCGCGCAACATATTGTTGCTTCGGAGTCTGATTTTGGCGCGGGTTATGTGTGGAGCTGGGATACCGCGATTGCTGAACCCGTGCCAGCGTGGATGGGAACGGCGAAAGAAGTTCTGATGGGACTGCAGATTCCGTATCGTGGCAATCACGCCACAGGCGGTGGCCCGGACATTATTCCCATGTTTAAGCGTGGAGTGAAGGTATTTCGCTTAAACCAAGACGGTCGCGATTACTTCGATTTGCACCACACCGCAGACGATACCTTCGATAAAATCGACCGCGATGCCTTCCAACAAAACGTCGCGGCATGGGCGACGCTATTGTACTTTTTTGCTCAGCAGCCCGAGCTACCCCAGCCTTAATGTAAGGAATGAATAATGCGTTATAGCAAACTAGGCAGTACGGACTTACAAGTCTCGCGGGTGTGCCTCGGCACGATGACGTGGGGGATGCAAAACACCCAACAAGACGCTGATGCACAAATTGAATACGCCCTTGAGCAGGGTATCAATTTTATGGATACCGCCGAGATGTACGCGGTACCACCTACCCCGGATACCTTCGGTAAAACCGAGACGATTATTGGCCATTGGTTGGCCAGAAACCCCGAGCGACGCAAAGAGTTTGTCCTTGCCAGCAAGATTGCAGGCAAAGGCTTACCGTGGATTCGTGGTGGCAGCGATATTTCAGGTAAGTCGGTAGAAGAGGCGATTGAGGGTTCCTTAAACCGTCTGCAGACCGACAGCATTGATGTGTACCAATTGCACTGGCCGAACCGCAGTCACCCTACCTTTGGTTGCCACCACGAGGGCATGAGCTCTTTTAAGGGTGTTGATAAGGCCGAGGTCGAGGAAGAGCTCCTCGATATACTCGAGGCGTTGCAACGCGCCATTCAGGCGGGAAAAATCAAGCATTTTGGTTTGTCCAATGAGACGCCTTGGGGCATTCAACGCTACCTGAATTTGGCGGATAAACACGGCCTACCTAAGCCGGTCTCGATTCAGAACGAGTTTAGCCTACTCATGCAGAAGGATTGGCCCTACACGCTAGAGATGTGCCATCACGAGCAGGTGGCTTATCTACCGTGGTCGCCCTTGGCAACCGGCGCCTTGACCGGTAAGTACCTTAACGACGCAATGCCCGAGGGTTCGCGTTGGTCACTGGGACATCGCCATGGCATCTTTCGCCACACTGACGCCAGCGTCGCGGCGATTAAAGATTATGTTGCCCTAGCGGGCGAGCTGGGTTTAACCCCGGCTGAGTTGGCGCTGGCGTGGTGTGACCAGGTCGAGGGCGTCACCTCCACTATTATTGGTGCCACCAGCCTACCCCAGTTGAAAGAGAATATTGCCGCGTTTGATGTGGTACTCAGCGATGAGCAATTAGCCGCCATTCGCGAAGTCAACAAACGCCACGTGGCACCTTTTTAAACAAGGGATTGCCTTTTGTTAATGGGGGGGTAGAATACCCCCTTATTTTAGCGATATCTAATTTACTAAATGAAACGCGACGACCCCAATCACCCAGGTAACCCTTCGATTGCTGATCAAAAGTGGCAGCCGCGATCGTATTTTGAAACCCCTGATGACGGCATCAAGCCCCTGTCGTTCTGGGAGACCTTTCGTTCGATTCTGCTCGGTCACTTAGGCGTGGCCACCGCCAAACAGCGCGAAGAGGATTTCGCCCGAGCCAACGGTTGGCATGTGCTGTGGGTGGGTATTTTGTACACGGCCATCGTCACCTTTATCATGATCGGCACGGCCGTCTACTTGGCGTATTAATTCACAACGCCGCGGGCGATGTTACAATCACCTGCAACTTACTACGCGGAACTTCGCAATGCTTAAAGCCTTATTCTTCGATATGGATGAAACCCTCTGCGATACGCACTACGCCAATAAGATGGCTAAGCAGAGCTTTGCTGAAGCCCTGACAGGCTTGTTGGGAGAGGGCTTTGACGCGGCTTTCGTGGCAGAAGAGTATGTGCGCAGCATATATCGCGAGTGGCAGGGCGATGAGGCGGCGCGCTACATGCCAATTATCCAACAGTCTGGTGAGCGAGCCTTTCGAGTACAGTTAATCGCTGATTTGGCGCATACCTTTGCTGGCCAGCCCCTCGATGCGGCAAGCGCGGAAAGCTTGCTAGAAAAATTTGATCACGATCGCCTAGCGCACTTTACTTTCTACCCCGGCATAGAATCTTTCTTGCGCGATGCGCGCCATTATTTCACCACGGTGGTGATCACTAATGGCCCCGAGCATTCCCAGTTGCCCAAATTGGCGGCGGTGAATATGGCGTCGCTGGTAGATCACATCATCGTGGGTGGCCAAGAACCCGAGCAAAAGCCGGCGCTATCGATTTTTGAAAAGGCCTTGGCCTTGGCGGGCTGCGAGGCTCACGAAGCGCTACACGTGGGCGATAGCCTGGCGGCGGATATCCGTGGCGCCAATAATGCGCGTATCACCTCGGTGTGGATACAGCACCAGCAGCCCTTGGATGCCGAACTGGGTATCAACCCCAGCCACACCTTGTTTCATCCCGCAGAAATTCCCCAACTCATCGGCCGTTTGACCGGCCAGCCCCTCGCCAATTAGCGCTGTGTGTCGCGTGGCTTATTGCCGCGATAGCGGCGTCGACGTGGCTTGTTAGGTTTTTCTTTTTGCACTTCTTGCGGCGTAGGTTTAGCGGCCGCGGCTGGTTGATGGCTTGACGGCTTTTTGGGCTTTTTGGGTTTCTTAGGTTTGCGGGGCGGTTTGAGTTCCGTGACGGGTAGTGGGAAATTGGGCTCAAAGCCTGCCATTTCACGACGTTCCAGCAATTTTTGGATCACTTGCTCGATGTCACGTAATTGGTCGAGTTCATCCACACTGACCAAGGAAATCGCCTCGCCAACACTACCGGCACGTCCGGTGCGCCCGATACGGTGCACGTAGTCCTCGGGGACATTGGGCAGGTCAAGGTTGATGACGTGGGGCAGTTCTTTAATGTCGATACCGCGAGCGGCGATGTCGGTGGCCACCAACACCTGAATGGTGTTGTCCTTGAAGGATTGCAGGGCTTTGGTACGCGCGCCTTGGCTCTTATTACCGTGGATGGCGGCCGCGGGAATGCCGGCCTTATCAAGTTTGTCCGCCATGCGGTTAGCGCCGTGCTTGGTACGGCTAAATACCAGTACTTGGTGCCAGTTGTTCTGCTTCAGCAGATGGATCAGTGCCGCGGGTTTATTGGCCTTGTCGATAGGCACGATCCACTGCTCTACCGTGTGTGCGGTGGCATTTTCTGGTGACACTGAAATTTCGCTAGGGTTGTGCACAATATCCTTGGCCAAGGCCTTGATGTCGGGCGAGAAGGTCGCTGAAAACATCAGGTTTTGGCGCTGGGGTGGCAGCAGGGCAATGATTTTGCGAATATCGCGGATGAAACCCATATCCAGCATGCGATCGGCTTCGTCCAACACAAAAATATCGATCTGGTCGAACTTGATGGCGTTTTGTTGGTGAAGATCCAACAACCGACCTGGCGTGGCAATCAACAGGTCGACCCCGCCGCGAAGGCGCTGCATTTGCGGGTTGATCTTTACCCCGCCGAATACCACGTCGCTGCGCACCGGTGTATGTTTCGCGTAGTGGTAGGCATTGTCTTGTACTTGAGCCGCCAGTTCGCGTGTTGGGGTGAGAACCAGCGCGCGCACCGAATTGCTTTTCGCCCTAGGGCCTTTCAACAGGTGCTCGATAATGGGCAGTACAAACCCCGCTGTTTTGCCCGTGCCTGTCTGCGCCGCCGCTAAAACATCTTTACCCGCCAAAATGGGTTTAATGGCTTGGGCCTGGATAGGGGTGGGGGTGGTGTAGCCTTTTTCTTCAAGGGCGCGAAGAATGTTCGGTGATAAACCGAGATCGGAAAATAACATGGCGTAGGGCTCTAGTGAATCAGGCGCGCACTTTACCACTTTGCCGGCAAATACGCGATCAACATGGCATGTTTAAGTTTCGTCATTGGCGCGATGATACAGTGGCTTGATAGCCGCCAATGCGTCTTCTAAGTAACTGGCAATATTTTTGGCGTACAAGTCGAGCTTGACGAGTGCATTGATTTCAGCCAGTTGCCCCGAGGCCTGTAAGCGGCGCGCAAAGCCGCGGTTGACCTTTTCCATGTTGTGATAGATGTCTTCCAGACCGTCGAGACTGTTGACCTGACGATGTTGCAGAAACTCCCCCAAAAGATAGGTTGATATGGCTCGAAATGCGGTTTCGGTATCGCTGGCCAGTGGAGTATGCAGTCGCGCCATAGGCTTAAAAAAACAGGGTATAGGGGCAGTTCGAGGTGGCCATCACTAAGCCCATCAACGAAGCAAAGCCGCTGGCCATCGTGGTCGATGTCAGTACGGTGCGCTCGGCCATATTCACTTCTAAGGTGATAGGTGTGTGCGATGCTTCATTTCCTAGACGCTGCACCGCGGCTTGCAAATGGTGCGCAGGTGGGCACACGGCGGTATCTGCGCTGGTAAGTGGGCAGTGTTCGCAGCGATGAAAATCCAGTGCTGTCCACATGGCGGGTGGGGGGAGATCGGTCGCCATCAGATCCATGCTGGCCTCATCGAAGGCTAACTCAAAGGCCGCTTCACGACCGTCGCTAAAGTGAAAGGTATAGCGGATAGAGAGTGGCATGTTGGTCACCGCCGACAGATTGCTGAGTGTTACTTCAGCATAGTTCATATCGGCGAGACTGCGTAATACGCGACGCAAGCACCCCACCCAGAGGGTTAGTTTGCGGCGATCAAAAAGTCGTAGCTGATGCTTGCGCTGCGGCCAATGCCAGGAGTGCCCGGATACATCTGAAAGTCGTCGTCGGTGAGGTTGTCGACAATGATCGACCATTGGTGGCGAGGCGAGGCCAACCAAACCGCTGAGAGACGCGATAAAAACGCTGTATTGCTGCTTTGGCGAAGGCTGTTTGGGGCTTGGTGACGGTATTCGCTATCGAATCGCAGCGATATGCCGTCGGTGACCACATAGTTCACGTTCAAGGTCGTACGCCACTTGGCGAAGTTCAAGGCGTAGTAGCTGGCATCGACGTTTTCAGCACCGTAGTCAGAGGTCTTGTCGAGCCAGGTCAGACCAGCCGCCAGCCAGAATTGGTTGCGGGTAAGTCGTCCCTGTAGTTGCCAACCTGCAATGTCCATATTGACGGCGTTGGCTTGGCGCGCGTAGGAAGATTGACTGGCGTAGGTCCAATCGGTCGCGTCTTTTTCGCGCCGCCAGAATAGTGAACTGGTCACGCTGTATGCGCCTGACTGATGTTGTACGCCAACCTCAAGTTGTTCTGAGCGTTCACGCGATAGCTCGGGGTTACCACCAAACAATCCCGACGTGTTCGATTGCAGCGCGGTATAACCGGGCAGTTGGCTGGTGCGTGCGTAATCTACGAAGGCTGTCCACTGCAAAGTAGGTTGCCAAGCAATATGGGCGTAAGGCTGCAGCGAGTCACTATCGCGGTTGCTGACGTCGGCGGTGAGCCCCACGTCGTTTAACAGCATACCGTTGTCGACCGAGTATTGTTGTTTGATCCCCACGCTGGCATTCAGGTATTGGCGCTGGTTAAACGTCCCGTGGGTTAGGTCGGTTGATGAGATGAGTTCATCCCCTGTCCATTGGGCGCGGTAGTGCACTAGACCGTGGGTACCCTCTAGAGCGATACCGTAACTGGCGGTTTCGTGCTCAAATGCACCGGCGCTGCCAGATTCCAATGTGCGACGATCGAAGTCGTAGTTGTCGACAACGCGGCGATAGTAAGCGCCTACTTGATAGTCACCTTGAGCGACGATTTGTTGATGATTGGCGAGTAACAAGGTGGTGTCTGTGTGGTCTGTTTCAGGTAGCGAGGCGAAGCCTGTGTAGGCCCCAGGCCAACCAAAAAATTGGTGTTGGCGGGCAGCGATGAACTGGCTATTACTGTGGCTATCGCGTTTTTGTAACGCAAGGTTAATACGTTGGAAGGTGTGGTCGCCATGTGCCATAGTGCCGTCACCTTGGCTGCGTTCTAAGGCCAGGCCGAGCGACACGCCATCCTCTAGGCCCTGGCTCAACACCAGAGATTGGGCATTGAACGCCTGTGTGCCCACGCTGGCATTGACGCGACTGGCCGCTTGTTCAATGTCGACGCCATAGCGCAAGGTGGCGACGGTGGCGTTAAAGCCCTGTGCCGCGTTCTGCGAACCTGTTGCGATACCCTGTGACTGAAGAAATTCTGGACTGATAGGTAGATTGGCGGTGTAGTGCCCCGTCTGTGGGTCCATCAATACCACCGCGCCTAACTTAACCGAGGTGCTCTCAAACAGGCTGCCTCGTACCGTAATGTCTGATTGCCCCTCGGCGAGACCTCGGCTGTAGAGTTCAACTTGGGAGTCGTAACTGAGTGTGGTGGCGATGGTCGTAAGGCTGCTGGCTGGACGTTCATTGGCGACACGCTGCGCCGCCACGGTAATTTCTTCTATAGGTTCCGCAGCAAGCGACGTGGGTAGCAGAAAACAAGCGAAAAATGCCATCTGGCGGTGAAAGGAATGGTGCATGAAGAAAGTCTCTCGCCTAAAAGGCGGCCATACTAATTACTTGCTTAAGAAGTGCAACCGCATATTTAAACCATGCAGGATGAATACCTATGCACCGTCTTTGCTTGGCAGCTGTGGCTTTGATCCTATGCTTGTATCGATATGTGATCATAAAAACAGATCAATATCTTCAAAAAATTCAATCAAAACGAATCATCCTCGCCCCCATACATTGAACGTAAAACGATTGGTATCCTGACATTCACGGAAGGGATTACCGTCAGACTCAAGTTAGATTTCTGTCTTAATAATGGTTTGATGAGGAATAATACGATGAAGGCAAAGCAATTTAAAAAAACAGCGATATCAGTTTTGGTTTCGTTAACCGTTTCAGCTGGCGTTTATGCCGCTGAGATGACAAAACCTGCGGGTGCATCTGCACATGGCGCGCACGCTGTAGGGCAAACGCGAACTAACCAGTTTTGGTGGCCAGACCAGCTTGATCTTTCCCCCTTGCGCGATCATGACGTACGTTCAAATCCCCTAGGTGAAGACTTTAGTTATGCAGAGGCTTTTGGTCAGCTTGATTTACAGGCAGTAAAACGCGACCTGAATGATCTTCTCACCACCTCACAGGATTGGTGGCCAGCAGATTACGGTAACTATGGTCCATTTTTTATTAGGTTAGCGTGGCATAGTGCGGGTACCTATCGCACCCTGGACGGAAGAGGTGGTGGCGAAGGTGGACAAATGCGCTTTGATCCTCTTAACAGTTGGCCTGATAACGGTAACCTCGATAAAGCGCGTCGCCTTTTATGGCCCCTGAAGCAAAAATACGGTGCAAGTTTGTCATGGGGTGACTTGATGATTTTGGCCGGTACGGTGGCTATGGAAAACATGGGCTTTAAAACCTATGGTTTCGCCGGAGGCCGAACCGATGATTGGGAGCCCGATGTGGTTTATTGGGGTCCAGAGGTTGAGATGCTAGCCAGCGATCGAGAAGACCGTGATGGCAAACTTCAGCGCCCCTTGGGTGCAACGCACATGGGGTTAATTTATGTTAACCCTGAGGGCCCCAAAGGAGTGCCTGATGCGTTAGCCTCAGCGCGCAATATTCGTGTGGCTTTTGGCCGCATGGCGATGAATGATGAAGAAACAGTGGCGTTGGCTGCGGGTGGTCACACCTTCGGCAAAATGCACGGTGCACATAAGCCCAAAAACTGCCTAGAGGCTGAGCCGGGCGCGGCACCCATCGAGCAGCAAGGCCTAGGTTGGAAAAATAATTGCGGCAAAGGTCACTCTGAAGACACCATTACCAGTGGTTTGGAGGGTGCTTGGACTCAGGCGCCAACCCAGTGGACAACACTTTATCTCAGTAACCTACTGAACAATGAGTGGAAACAAGTGAAGAGTCCTGCCGGTGCGATTCAGTGGATTCCTGTGGATGAGTCATTGCATAAATCGGTGCCGGATGCGCACGTGGAAGGTGTGTATCACGCCCCAGTGATGACTACCGCCGATATGGCATTCAAGTACGACCCTGAGTACCGCAAAATTGCGGAGCGATTCTTGGCTAACCCCGAAGAGTTTCGTTTAGCTTTTGCCAAGGCATGGTTTAAGTTAACCCACCGCGACATGGGGCCTAAGACACGTTATTTAGGAAACGAGGTACCTGCAGATACCTTCATTTGGCAGGATCCAGTGCCCGAGGTAGATCATAAGCTCGTTAATGCAAAGCAAATTCGTGCATTGAAAAAGGACATACTCGATTCAGGTTTAACAGTATCAGAGTTGGTAAGGACCGCTTGGGCATCTGCCGGATCGTTTCGTGCATCGGATAAACGCGGTGGTGCTAATGGTGCGCGTGTGATGCTTGCCCCCCAGAATGCTTGGGAGGTGAACAATCCTGAAGAACTGGCGAGGGTAACAACTACCCTGTCTGGCATTCAATCCGCCTTCAATAAGAAAGCGCGTCGCGGTGTACAAATCTCAATGGCTGACATCATCGTACTAGGCGGTGCAGCCGCCATAGAAAAAGCAGCTGCAGAGGCGGGTTATCAGATTGAAGTGCCATTCACTCCAGGCCGAACTGATGCCACACAGGAGATGACGGATGTCGCCTCGTTTGATTTGTTGAAGCCTGCGGCAGATGCTTTCCGTAACTATTTTGATGCTGAGTCTAGCTATCAGTCTCCGACAGAGATGCTAGTTGACCGCGCCGATCAGCTACAGTTGAGTGTGCCTGAGATGACTGCTCTGCTGGGTGGTATGCGCGTACTTGGTGCCAATAGTGCGGGAAGTCCTCACGGTGTACTGACCGATAAAGTCGGTGTCTTAACGAATGATTTCTTTGTGAATTTGCTCAACATGGAAAATCGTTGGGAAAAAGCCACTGAAGAAGGTGTCTACAATGGCTTTGATCGCAATAGCGGTGAAGCAAAATATACGGCCACTAGCGTTGACTTGATCTTTGGCTCGAATACTGAGTTACGCGCTGTAGCAGAAGCCTACGCCTACGATGGTTCGCATAAGGCGTTTGTAGATGATTTTGTCAGTGCGTGGGTAAAAGTGATGCAGTTGGATCGCTTTGATCTTAAGCATGACATCTAGTCAAACACGACCTGACAAAGGCCAGCGATGCTGGCCTTTTTTT
>JBEAQQ010000130.1:0-7269 GCA_041163785.1 Pseudomonadota bacterium | reverse complement strand
GGTGATCGATGCGTGTAAATTAGCATCGGTTCCAGTCACGACTCGTGCAGTAAATGAAGACGCATTAGAGCCGTGTTCTGCGTGCAGAATAAGGTCGAGATCCATGAGTCTCGCGGCATCACCGCTTGGCACTTCACCGGTGATTAAAAATAAGAAATGCGCGGCGTGAGACAGGTCGTTCCTTGGCGTGAGTACGTCGAGACCCTGACGCAGGCGCTGATGAGCGGCAACGATCATAGGTACTTGCGACGTAAGCCGAATCGTCTTGCGCATAACCGCCGCTACACTATTGTCATTTGTATCTGGATCGAACGCGGCTAATGCCGACACCGCTGTACGAAGCACATCCATTGGATGGCCGCTCAGAGTGAGTTTGATTAACTCAATAATTGCCTCAGGTAGCTGGCGTGCCGCTTTCAAGCTCGCGTCAAATTCGCTGAGCTGCGCTCCGGTCGGAAGCTCTCCATGAAGCAGTAGGTAAGCGGTTTCTTCAAAGGTCGAATGAGTGGCTAGATCGTGGATTGAATAGCCCCAGTAGCGCAATTCACCTTTGCGGCCATCGATATGGGTGGTCGGCGAGCGATCAAAATAAACGCCTTTTAAGCCTCGGTATACACGGATTTTTTCTTCGGATTCAGACACAAGTTAGCCTTTCAGTTGAGTTGATCTGCAAGGTGACTATTTGCCACAAAAGAAGCCCCGCTTGGGCGGGGCTCGATAGACTTATATGTAGTCTTTGTATTTCTCTAGGTAGCGTACTGGCTTCGAGAGCGCATCGCGGCGGAAGGGGTCTCCTAGCTCGCGCGTACACATAATCTCAATAACCGTGGTTTTACCTTCATTCATTTGGCGATCGATAGCGCGCTTGAGTGCAGGCCCCACTTGATCAAGTGAGTCCACTTTTTCGCCTTCTGCTCCCATCGCTTGAGCAATACCGGCCCACGATTCGCTCTCGAGCTCCGCTGCAACAAACCGACGGTTGTAGAACTCAACTTGGTTTTTCTTCTCAGCACCCCAGTCGCGGTTGTGGAACACCACGGCGGTCACAGGGATATCGTGGCGCACCGCCGTCATGATCTCAGACATGCTCATGCCCCACGCACCGTCGCCTGCGTAGGCAACTGCTGGGCGATCCGGTGCAGCGGCTTTGGCGCCGATAATGGTCGGTAGGGCGTAGCCACAGTTGCCAAAGCTCATGGGCGCGAAAAAGCTGCGCGGTCGCTCGAAACGCAAATAGCTGTGGGCGACTGAGTTAATGTTACCGATATCAATTGATACCATAACGTCTTCTGGCATGGCTTTCTCGAGCTCGCGCAATACTTGACGCGGGTGCAACCAATTGCCTTCCTCCGCTTCAGCTTCGGCGATGACATCCAGGCTGTAGGGATCGCGCTCGTGGGTCCACTCATCGAGCTCTTTCTCCCATGTGGCTTTCTCTGAAGCGATCTCTGCTGCGCGTGCCTCTTTGGTTGCCAAACAGGCCAAATCTTGCCCACGCAGACGCTCAGTCAGGGCGATAGAAGCTGCTTTGGCGTCGCCACATATTCCAACGGAGATCTTTTTAACCAGACCAAGCATCTTATGATCGGCATCGATTTGTATGATCTTGGCGTCTTTCGGCCAGTAATCCAGACCGTGCTGCGGCAAGGTTCCGAATGGGCCTAGGCGCGAACCGATAACTAACACGACATCGGCCTTAGAGATGAGTTTCATGCCGGCCTTTGAGCCTTGGTAGCCTAGAGGCCCGCACCATAAGGGGTGGCTAGCAGGGAAAGAATCGTTGTGCTGGTAGCTGTTCACAACCGGTGCACCTAGGAGTTCGGCAATGGTCTTAACTTCTTCAATGCCGTCGGCCATGATCACGCCGCCACCGGAAACGATAACGGGGAACTGGGCGGTTTTTAGCAGCTCTGCTGCTTCGTTTAGGCTCTGTTCACCGCCTGGGCCCCGATCGATTCGGATAGGTTCAGGGATCTCGACGTTGATATCCCCGTAGAAATAGTCTCGAGGAATGTTCAATTGCGTTGGCCCGATTTCGGTGAGCGCGCGGTCGAAACAACGCGAGGTGAATTCAGCCATACGGTTTGGGTTGTTAACGTGGCCTTGGTACTTGGTGAACTCTTGGAACATGGGAAGCTGATGACACTCTTGGAAACCGCCCAAGCCCATCGACATGGTGCCCGCCTCTGGTGTGATCATAACGACGGGAGAGTGTGCCCAGTAAGCCGCTGCAATACCGGTGACACAGTTAGAGATGCCGGGTCCATTTTGCCCGATGACCACGCCGTGACGCCCACTGGCGCGAGCATAGCCGTCGGCCATGTGTGCTGCACCTTGTTCATGCACTACCGGAATTAGCTCGATTCCAGCTGGGGCGAAAATATCCATGGCATCCATAAATGCGGAGCCCATGATACCGAAGATTTTGCGAACGCCTTGTGCAACGAGCGTCTCTACGAAGGCTTCACTTGGGGTCATACGGGGCATGATTCGATCACCTTATTTGTTAAATGAGGCGCAGATGCTACGGGTTGTGCGGCGCAAATGATAGAACCAGATCTTAATTTTAGGCTACGCCAGTTGCCTGATATTGCGATAAACCTGTGCAAGGAGCGCTATGCCGGTCTCAATCGAGCCCTCGCCAATGGCGGAAAAACCTAAGCGCATAAAATGTTTGGGTTTTGCCTCTGCGGCAAAGTGGTGCTCACCGGGCTCTATGATGATGCCCTCTTGGTATGCTGTCTGTGCCAGCTCCCGCGTGTCGAGCCATTCCGGTGCTTTGACCCACACTGCGCTTCCACCCAGCGAGGGCTGAATTTCGAAGTCAGGTAGGTGTGTGCGCAAGGCCTGGATTAAGATACCTCGACGTCGCTGGTATATTTTGAAGAGCTTACTCAAGAGTGCGTCGTGATAGCCGCGCGATAAAAACAGCGCCATCGACAGTTGATTATTCGCCGCGGGATGTCTGAGCATGAGCCGGCGCAGGGCGCGCAGTTCTTCGATCACGGCGGTATCGGCCACGATGTAGCCCATCCGCAACCCGGGTGAGACGGTTTTAGATAGGCTGCCAATATAGATCACGCGTCCAGACGGATCCATGCTCTTGAGTGCGGGCTCTGGGCGAGTTTGGAAATTAAACTCGCTCTCGTAGTCATCCTCTATGATCAAAAAATCGTCTCGTTCCGCCCTCTTGAGCAGGCTTTGGCGACGATCGTGCGGTAGCGTCACAGTCGTTGGTGATTGATGACTTGGTGTAACGTAAACGCTGGTACAAGCACCGAGTTGGTCGTCAACCAAGAGGCCGTAATCGTCAACCGCAAGTGGTTTGGTCTGCGCACCCATAAATTCCGCTAGCTGACGTACGTCGGCGTAGCCCGGATCCTCCAGACCGACAATTGTGCCTTGGTGTCGCCACAGGAGCTCGCCGATCATATACAAAGCGTGTTGGGCCCCTACGGTGATCAAGATCGACTCGTTCGATGCCAGTATGCCTCGTTTGGGCAGCAAGCGGGTTCGAATTTGTTCCAAAAGGAGCGGGTCATCGTGATCGACACGATCGACCGACCAAGTCTTTATGGCTCTGACCGATACCGCATCACGCGCGCATTCCCGCCAGTATTGCAGAGGGAACAAATCGGCACCGATTTGCCCGTAAATAAAGGGGTACGGGGCTTGCTGCCAGTCTTTTGGTTTCGATACGCTGTGCCAGTTGCTCGCCCTTTGGCTGAATTTCTCTGACCAATTGATGCCTTTAGCGTCCTCTGGCAGAGCCTCAGATCGCGTCTGAATTCGTGTGCGCTCAAGATTTGGGTTAACAAAATAGCCGCGGCGGGGGTGGGTGATAATCAGTTCGTCGTCTAGCAGGCGCTGATAGGCGAGCATAACCGTGTTGCGTCCTACTCCGAGTTGCGCGGCTAGGTGGCGAGACGAGGGTAGTGGCTCGTTTAAAGGCACGTTACCGCGAGCGATCGCGAGTGAGAGCTGCGCCACTATCTGGGTTTGCAAGCTCTCGCGCGCAGACGCGTCGAGTTGAAGTAGAAGGTCGATCGCCAAGGGTTAATCACCAAGAGCCGGAGGCCCTATTCTACAGTCCTCTTACATTTTCGTCATAGGCTGCCAATGCCTGTTTTACAACGGGCGCCAACAAGTAAAGGCCAATGATATTGGGAACGCAGATCAGGAACACCAGTGCATCTGAAAAATCCAGAACGGCGGTCAAAGGAATGCTACAGCCAATGACAATAAAGGTGCAAAACACGAGTTTAAACAGGTTTGAAGCCCAGGCGTGTTCGCCTACCAGGTAGGTAAAGCCCTTCAGGCCGTAGTAGGCCCAGGCAATCATGGTAGAGAAGGCAAACAACATACCCGCTATTGCAATCAGCAAAGGTGACCAACCGATATTCCGCTCAAATGCGGCCGAGGTCATGCCGATACCATCGAGTCCGGCATTGAATGCAGGGTCGTAATAAAAGGTCGTGACAATGACGAGTGCGGTAAGCGTGCATATGACAACCGTGTCGATGAATGGCTCCAACAGGGATACATAGCCTTGCGTGATAGGCTCTTTTGTTTGGACGGCAGAGTGGGCAATGGGCGCTGAGCCGATGCCGGCTTCATTAGAGAACACGGCGCGCTGGACACCAATCACGATTACGCCAATAGCGCCACCGGCAATGCCCTCGGGGCTGAAGGCGCCCTTGATAATGGCGTCAATGGCGAAAGGAATCGCTTCCGCATTCATCAGGATAATGACGAGCGCGCTCAGGCAATACAGCAGCGCCATGAAAGGAACGAGTTTGCTGGTGACTTTAGCGATACTTTTGATCCCGCCGATGATCACGAGCGCCACAATGGCCGCCATCGCGAGACCCACTAGCCAGCCTTTGCCAGCGAAAAAGCTGTCTTGACCGCCCGTTACCGTTACGAACTGCAAATAGGCTTGGTTCGCTTGGAACATATTGCCTATTCCGAGGCAGCCCAGAACAATCCCCAGTGCATAAAAGCGGCCCAAGAATCGACCGATTCCGGGCATTCCTTTTTCGGCAAAGCCCTGCTGTAAATAGTACATTGGACCGCCGGAAACCGATCCATCGGGGTTGTGGCGTCGGTAAATCGTACCGAGCGTACACTCAATGAACTTAGTCGACATCCCGAGTAAACCCGCCACGATCAGCCAAAAGGTGGCACCGGGTCCGCCTAAACTGATGGCTACGGCCACACCCCCAATATTCCCTATACCGACCGTGCCGGATACCGCGGTCGTTAAGGCTTGAAAGTGGGTCACTTCGCCGGGTGCCTTAGGGTTGTGATCTTTTCCTCTGACGATATGAATGGCGTGCATGAAGCCGCGTATATTGAGGAAACGAAAATAAACGGTGAAAAATATCGCGGCCGCGACCAGCCAAGCAACAACGAGAGGGACTTGCGCGCCGTTGATGTCTACTGCGTAAAAAATAATCGATGATATAAAGGCCGTCGCGGGTGCCACTGCGTCATTGATCGCTTGGTCAATACTGGCGTTGGCGAGGGCAGGGGAGAGGATTAGCGTCAGCAACAGAGTCAGGGTGGTTTTTGTGCAATTGGGCTTCGGCAACATAGCAGCTGGGTCCTCTTTTTGTTGTTTATCACATATTCATTATGGCCCAGAGTAACACTGTTACGCCCAATAGCACACTTTGAATCAGGACTAAGACAACGGGCTTCCAACCGTGGCTGATGAGACCGCTGAGTTCCGTTTTAATTCCCAAAGCCACAATCGCCAGCATAAAGCCGAGCTTCGAGAGTTCCGTGAGTTGGATGGATGCCTGTTCCGGTATCAATCCAAGGCTATTGATAATGGCCAGTGCAATGAAGAACAGTAAAAAGGTGGGAGGGCGTAAGCTCACGCTCCCTGCAGAACGGGTTTGGCTTCTAAAAGCGAACAAAAAGCACCACGCTATGGGTATGAGCAGTGCAACTCGAACCATCTTGACGGTCATGGCCTCAACACCAATCGATTCGGAGAGTGCAAACCCTGCGCCGGCGACATGCGAAACATCGTGGATTGCCCCACCCAAAAAGTAGCCCGCTTGATGGTCGGATAAACCGAGTGCTTGCACAACGATGGGGTAAACCACCATGGCGATGGCGCCTATCGTCGTAACCATAATGACGGTAAGCAGAGTAAAGCGCGATTGCTCTTCGTTTTTGGGCATGACGGAAGAGAGGGTCATTGCGGCGGAGACGCCGCAAATCGCGACTGCACCACCCGATAGCAACCCTAACTCACGGTTCAGGCCAAGCGCTTGCGCTAACCAGGGACCGCTTAAAATAATGAGCGCCATTCCAGAAATGAGAACGGCGACTCCGCTGAATCCGATTTTTGCAATATCGCTGAATGCGATGCCGGCGCCGAGCAGAGCGACTCCGGCACGCAGTACCTGTGTAGCGCAGAAATCGACCCCGGCTTTCGCCCCTTCCTGCTTATATAAAAAGTTCATCGCCATGCCCAGAAGTAGGGCGAAAACCAGCACGGGGGCACCGTAGTTAGTGGATAGAAACTGACTTGCGATGGCGATTAAAACAACACCCGCAACGCCTGGGTACAGGCGAGCGAGTGCTTTGAGGGCGCTCACGAAGCGGCTCGCTGAGTACCGAATACGTGGGTTAATGCCTTATCGATAGCGGTTACAATCTCGTCTAATTCCGTTTTGGTTGTGATCAGCGCTGGGCTCAAGCACAGCGTATTGTTGAAATCATTGAAGCTGCGATTGGTGCGCCCAATCATAACGCCCTGTTCAAGACAATGCGCGGCAACCTGAGCCGCCTGCTGCTCACTGACCGGCACTTTGGTATGACGATCGGCGACCAGCTCGGCACCCACAAACAGGCCCTTACCTCGCACATCCCCAATGACGGCGTGTTTGTCTTGCAGTGCGCGGAGTTGATCAAGCAGGTAATCGCCCATCACTCGTGTGTTTTCAAGCAGATTTTCTTCTTCCAAAATCGCAATCGTTTCGATACCCGCTGCTGGGCCTGCGGTACAGCCGCCAAAGGTGCTGATATCGCGGAAGTAATCCATCGTGTGTCCATCGGGGCGCTTGAATTCATTGAAAAGGGCCTCCGTTGTTACCGTGCACGAGATGGCGGCGTAGCCACTCGCCACACCCTTGGCCATGGTCACGATATCGGGTTTGACATCGAAGTGTTGGTAGCCAAACCAGGCGCCGGTGCGACCCAAGCCGCAAACGACTTCATCGATATGTAAGAGCACATCGTAGCGTTTGCAAA
>JBEAQQ010000129.1:0-14408 GCA_041163785.1 Pseudomonadota bacterium | reverse complement strand
AGGCCGTCAGCGAATATGCCCATGAAAAGGGCGTTCGTTTGATCGGTCACCACGAAACCGCCGCTGGCATTAGTCACTACGAAGCGCAAATGGAACGAGCGTTTGCCTATTATCAGGCCTTAGGTGTTAACACGGTTAAAATGGGCTACGTCGGCACGCGTCTAGAACATGGTAAAGAATGGCATCACGGGCAATTTATGGTGCGCCACTTCCAAAAGGTTGTCGAGACGGCGGCTAAGTACGGCATCATGATTAATGCGCACGAGACCATTAAAGACACTGGCCTGCGCAGAACTTACCCTAATTTGATGACGCGCGAGAGCGTGCGTGGCATGGAGTACAATGGCGGAAGCCCAGATACGGGTAACCTACCGAACCACACGGTGCTATTCCCGTTTACCCGGGGTTTGTCAGGTCCGACAGACTTCACCCCAGGGGTATTTAAGTTTGATTATCAGAAGCATCGCCCCTTTAACCGTGTACCCACGACACTGGCCAAGCAGTTGGCGCTTTATGTGACGATCTACAGCCCCTTGCAAATGGCGGCAGATCTTCCAGAGCATTACGAGGGACACCCGGCCTTTGCCTTCATTGACGCGGTGCCTACCGATTGGCAGCAGAGTATCGCCCTTGATGGTGAGGTGGGTGAGTATTTGGTCTTTGCTCGCCAAGACCGACACAGCAGTGACTGGTTTGTGGGCGCCGCGACCAACGAGCGCGCTCGCCAGTACACGCTCGAAACAACGTTCTTGGATGAGGGGGCGGCTTACAATGTTGAGATGTACACCGACGCCGACGACGCCCACTGGCGTGAAAATCCGATGGCCTACCAGATGGATAACATCACCATTCGGGCGGGAGACACGTTAACCTTAGATATGAAACCAGGTGGCGGTGCTGCCCTGCGGTTTATAAAACAATAACAAGGCGGTGAGATGATCATGCGTATTTTATTTGTTCTTTTTCTAGGCCTGGTGTCTCTCTCCGTTGAGGCGAGAGAGTATGTTGGCCACCAGTTGGATAACGGATCACTGCGGGTTCAAGCCGACGATGGCGAGTTGCGTTTGAGCTTTCTTTCACCCTGGGCGATCGATGTTACTTTCACCCCGGCAGGTGGTGATTTGCATCGCAGCTACAGTCTAAAGCCGGATCTCGTGCCAATGACGGGGACGCTGACAGAGACCTCGACCAGCCTGGTGTTTTCCCAGCAGGGGCTCGAGGCCGTTCTCGATAAGCAATCGATGTTGTTGAGTTACAGCAGCGAGGGGCGTCACCTCGTATCTGAGCAAGCGGGATTAATGTCCGAACCACGTCAGGTATCAGTAGCCTTTACGCTGAGCAAAGGCGAGAAAATCATGGGTGGCGGCCAGCGCATTCTTGGTATGGATCGCCGTGGACGCCGTTTGCCACTTTACAATAAGCCGGCCTGGGTAGAGGAAGAGACGTTTGAAGCGAATTTCTCGATGCCTGGCTACGTGTCGAGTAACAAATACCTCCTTCTGTATGACAACGCGGCGAAAGGCACCATGGATATTGGCGCCAGCAACCCCGATGTACTGCGCTTTGATAGCGTCGGTGGCCGCAGTGGATACTTTGTGGTGGCAGCGCCTAGTTATCAAGGTATTGTCGAACATTTTACCGCACTGACAGGGCGCCAACCGATGCCGCCTCGCTGGGCCATGGGGTATATCGCCTCACGTTTTGGTTACCACAGCGAGCAACAAGTGCGCGATACCATCGCTACCTTTGACCGCTATGATTGGCCAGTGGATGCCGTGGTTATCGACTTGTATTGGTTTGGTAAGGATATCCAGGGGCACATGGGTAAGTTGGATTGGGATAAGGCATTCTGGCCTACACCGATTAGCATGATGGATGATTTGCGCGACAAGGGCGTCAACACCATTCTAATTACAGAGCCCTACATTCTCACCACCTCGGATCGCTGGGAATCAGCGGTTCAGGCCGATGTGATTGCCAAAGACGCCGCTGGCGAACCCTACCGTTTCGATTTTTATTTCGGTAACACCGGTCTGTTGGACATGTTTGACCCCAAGGCCAAGGAATGGTTTTGGCAGATCTACCAGCAGCACACAGACTCGGGCGTGGCAGGTTGGTGGGGCGACTTAGGCGAGCCCGAGGTGCATCCTGATGACATCGTTCATGTCGCTGGCATGGGTGACGAAGTGCATAATGCTTATGGGCACGAGTGGGCACAAGCCGTCTACGACAACTGGACCAAAACCTACCCAGATCGCCGTCTTTTTTTATTGATGCGCGCGGGTTTTGCTGGGTCGCAACGCTACGGCATGATTCCTTGGACGGGCGACGTCAAGCGTGGCTGGGACGGGTTGTGGCCACAGATTGAGCTCAACCTACAAATGGGCTTGTTTGGTATGGCTTTCCAGCACTCTGACTTGGGTGGTTTTGCCACGGATAACTGGGTGCCAGAAGCCTACACCCGCTGGTTGCAGTATGGTGTTTTTCAGCCCATTTATCGCCCGCACGGTATTGAGCCCATCGCACCGGAACCGGTATTTCACGACGAGAGCATCCGTGAAAATCTGCGCCGCTATGTGAACCTGCGCTACCGTTTGATGCCCTATAACTACACCTTGGCTCATGAGGCGGAGACCTTGGGCTTGCCGCTTGTGCGTCCCCTGTTTTTCCAACAGGATACGCCCGAGCTGATCGATGTGCGCGATACCTTTATGTGGGGTGATGCCATTCTCGTATCACCCGTGACGGCACCGGGTGTCGAACAGTGGCCAGTGACATTGCCAGAGGGAGTGTGGATCAACTATTGGACGGGTGATATCTACCCTGGCAATCGCGTACAGAACGTCCCCGTCGATATCGATACCCTGCCTATCATGGTGAAGGCGGGTAGCTTTGTCCCTATGGTTGAAGACGTCATGATTGCCAAGGATTACACGAGCGACAACTTGACCGTACATTACTACCACCATCCAGAGGTGACAGCGGCCGAGGGCTACATGTATGAGGACGACGGCCAGACCGCCGGAGCCTATGCCAGAGGCGCCTTCGAAAAACTGCTGTTCAAGGCGGGCTTTGCGGCAAATAAGGGGTTGGCACTGTCGTTCACAGCGGAGCGAGGTGGTGAATTAGTGGCGGATGGTATTGAGCGCACCCTGCGGGATTGGTTGGGTTTGTCGCCTGGGGTCGTCTATGCGGGTATGCCTGAGCAGCGTTTAATCCGATTGGTGGTTCATAACATCGACGCAGCGCAAAGTGTGCTTATCGATGGTGAACCCGTGGTGGGTGAGTACGATGCTAATTTGAAACTGCTGACCGTGCGTTTTGAGTGGGATCACTCACGCAAAATTGTCATGATTAAGTAAGGCTTTGTCGCCGCGCAGGCATGCCCTGTCGCGGCGTTTCTTTTACTTCTTTTTACCGCTATTGATAAACAGTGCTAGGGCCTCGATATGCCCCGTTTGCGGGAACATATCAGCGATGCCTAGTTCAGCGAGTTGGTAGCCTGCGCTCTGCAGTAACGCCGCATCGCGTGCCATCGTCGCCGGGTTGCAAGACACGTAAACCAAGCGGCCAATTTTCTTTTTAACCAACTCGCCGAGCAGAGCGTGCGAACCGTCGCGCGGGGGGTCGAGTACCGCGGCAGCAAATTGGCGCCTCGCCAATTGTTTATTGTCGCCAAAGAGATCGCGACAGAGGAAGCTTGCCTCGAGCCCCGCCATGCTCGCATTGGCTTCAGCGCGCTCCACCATAGCGAGATCTGCCTCGACACCGGTGACAATGTGGCCAGCCTTTGCCAGCGCGAGACTGAAATTCCCTAGACCGCAGAAAGCGTCCAGGATTTCTCCGTCAACCTCGCTCATCCAGTGCACCACTTGACGAACGATCGCTTCATTGACCGCTGCATTGGCTTGCATGAAATCGCCGCCTCGATAGTGCATTTTCAGCGCGCCATCGGCAAGGCTAATGACTTGATCGCTAGACTGGAGCGTTTCATAGCCCTTGTCACCGTATTCGATGCTCATGCGGCAGCCTTGATGCTCACGCCACTGCGCCATCCAAGTAAAGTCTTCCGCCGTGGGGTACTCGGTGGTTCTGAGGTGCACGAGGGGAACGGTACCTGTGGGTTGTTCCACCAGTGCAAGCTCGATATGGCCGATAATTTTAGGGTTAGTAAAACGCGCTACGAGGTCTTGGCAGGCCTTGGGGAGATCGGCCAACGCGGGGGCCAGAACCATACAGTGATCAATAGCAACAATCTTGTGGCCATTGGCTTCGCGAAAACCCACCACGGGGCGGCCCTTGTTTGGGGTGTAAACCGATAACCTAGCGCGGCGACGATAGTGGTAGGGCTGGCTAGCAATAGGCGGCAGTATGCGCTGCGGCTCCATTTTTGCTAGGCGCTTCACTAAGTCAATGACGCTGGCCTGTTTGTATGCCAGTTGGCCCTCGTGAGAGAGGTGCTGTAGTTGGCAGCCTCCGCAGCTATCAATGTGCGGGCAGGGGGGAATGACGCGCTGAGCTGAGGGGTTTGAAATACTGACGGCTACCGCTTGGTCGTGGCTCGACTTTTGTTGTGTGATGTGGGCTTTCACCGATTCGCCCGGCAAGGCGCCCGCGATAAAACAGACTTTGCCTTTGGCGCGTGAAACACCTCGCCCGTCGTGGCTGAGGCTATCGATCAGATATTCGCGGCTGGGAGGTTGGCTCATGCGGGTGACTCGTCTAAAAAGCCATATTATACCCGCATAAGTTGGGTGCTAGCCAAAAACGCGTAAAAACTCTTCCACCTTGTCGACCATGTCTGGCGAGCCGACGATAAATGGCACCCGCTCGTGCAGTTTTTCCGGTTTGATGTCTAAGATGCGCGTGTCAACGCCTGCAATGGCTTTGCCGCCGGCTTGTTCAGCCAGAAAAGCAATCGGGTTGCACTCGTAAAGCAGGCGCAGTTTACCCTGTGGGTAGCTCGTCGAAGTGGGGTACATGTAGATACCGCCCTTGATGAGGTTGCGGTGAAAGTCCGACACAAGCGAGCCGATGTAGCGTGAGCTGTAGGGCCGCTGGGTGGACTTGTCGTTCTCCTGGCAGTATTTGATGTACTGCTTTACACCCGCCGGGAAACGCTCGTAGCCCCCTTCGTTGATCGAGTAGATCGTGCCGGTGGTGGGTGTTTGCATATTGGGATGGGACAGGTAAAAAACACCGACAGAGGGATCGTAGGTAAAGCCGTTGACGCCATTACCGGTGGTATACACCATCATGGTAGAAGAGCCGTAGATAATATAACCGGCAGCTACTTGATTGCGGCCAGGTTGCAGGAAGTCATCCATCGTCACGGGTTCTCCCGTGGGCGACACACGCTTGTAGATAGAGAAAATGGTGCCCACGGAGACGTTGACGTCGATATTAGACGATCCGTCCAAGGGGTCCATGAGTACTACGTACTCGCCGTTTAGATTGTGGCCGTCGTCGAAAAAGACGTAGTGGTCTTCCTCCTCGGAGGCGATGCCGCAGGTTACCCCGCGCGCCGCCAGTGCGGCTTTGAATTTTTCGTTGGCAAACACGTCGAGTTTTTGTTGTTCTTCACCCTGTGCATTGGTGTCACCGGCGGCGCCAGTGATGTCTACCAAGCCCGCTTTGTTGATTTCGCGGTGAACGATTTTGGCGGCGAGACGAAGTGAGGAAAAGAGTGAGGTTAAGGCGCCCGTTGCTTCGGGATATTCAGCCTGACACCCGAAGATAAACTCTCCGAGAGTAGTGGGATTTTTCATTGTTCTTCCTTGTGAGTCATGTGCAGTGACACTTCGCAAGGTAGGCACTCCGCGGGGTTATGTCAACCGCGGAGTGTGTATAACGATTATTTCTTAGCCGCGCTGCAACGCAGCAATGCGGTCTTCAAGCTTGGGGTGGGTCATGAAGAGTTCGCTGAGGCTTTTGCGTCCACCGCTAATGCCGAAGGCGGTCAGTTCGCCGGGAAGTTCCTGCAGGTGCTGCTGCTCCATCATTAAGCGCTGCAGGGCGTTGATCATCGACTGGCGATCGGCCAAGGAGGCACCCGCGGCGTCGGCCCGATATTCACGCCAACGCGAGAACCACATGACGATGATCGAAGCCAAAATGCCCAGTATAATTTCAGCGAAGATGGTGGCGATGTAGTAGCCAATGCCGTGGCCGCGCTCGGTTTTAAACACCACCCGGTCGACCGTGTGGCCAATGATACGCGCGAAGAACATCACGAAGGTGTTTACAATACCTTGAATCAAGGTGAGGGTGATCATGTCACCGTTGGCGACGTGGCCAATTTCATGCGCCAATACGGCGCGTGTTTCTTCGCGACTGAAACGCTGTAAAAGCCCGCTGCTGACAGCCACGAGCGCGTCGTTGCGGTTCCAACCAGTGGCGAAGGCATTAGAGCTTGCTGAGTTGAAAATCCCCACTTCGGGCATACCGATGCCCGCTTTTTGGGCGAGCTCCGCCACGGTATCGAGCAACCACTTTTCATCCGCATTGCGCGCTTGGGTGATAATCTGTGTGCCTGTACTCCGCTTAGCCATCCACTTCGACAAGAAGAGTGAAATCAGTGAACCCGCCATGCCGAAGACCGCACAAAACACCAACAGTGCCTGCAGATTTAGGTCGACGCCATTGGCTTGCATAATGGAGTTGAAACCCAGTAAATTCAGGGTGACACTGGCCACTAACAAAATAGCCATGTTGGTAATTAAAAACAAAGCAATGCGCATCATAGGTAACGTTTCTCCATGGGTGACGTATCTATATACGTAGAATATGGCGGCGAGTTACCCGATTTAAAGGGTGTTTTAAAAAATTTTTGGAGGCGAGTGTGAATTTAATATTAATTCTAGTGGTGTTGTTTGTCGCCCTGGCGCTATTGGTGAAATTGACTGAAAAACACGGCCAGCCGCTCGATGTCGAGCAGCAACAGCGCTATAGCAAAGTGATTATGGTGCTCGTATTCGCCAGCTTGCTTGGGGCGATGATCAAGCAGTGTAGCTAATCTTGCTGCGTGGTTTGCGTGTTTAGGCTCTCTAATTCATAACCACAGAAGCGGCAAAACCGAGCGTCGTGTTCGTGGCTCGAGCGACGGCAAGATAGGCACTCTCTGAAATCTCTCTGTGCGCGCATGTCGCGATAGATCTCCGCCGAGATAATGCCTGTGGGGACGGCAATAATGGCGTAGCCTATCATCATCACCATGGCTGCAAGGGTTTGTCCTAGCACGGTGTGAGGAGCGATGTCGCCGTAACCTACGGTGGTAATGGTGACAATCGCCCAGTAAATTGATTTAGGGATGCTAGTGAAGCCATTCTCGGGCCCTTCAAGCAGGTACATAACCGTACCGAAGACGCAAGTAACGGTGAACACCATGATAAAAAAGACAAATATTTTTCTCCCAGAGGCGCGCATGGCGCGCAACAAAACGCTGGCTTCGTTGAGGTAGCGCATAAGTTTGAGTACGCGAAAAATACGCAGTACCCGCAATACGCGAATGACCATTAAGTAATTTAGTGAGGGCGCAAAAAGCGATAAGTAGGTCGGCAGAATGGCCAATAGGTCAATGATGCCAAAGAAGCTTCGCATATAGCGCAAGGGGTGGGGCGACGAATAGATGCGCAGGGCGTATTCCACGGTGAAAACAATGGTGAAGAGCCATTCTAATTGAAACAATTGCTGATGGTAGCGTTGTGAGAATCCCTCAACTGAATCCATCATGATGGCGATGACACTGGCGATAATCGTCACAATGAGCGCGATATCGAAAGCCTTGCCAGCGGGGGTGGCGGTGCCAAAAATAATTTCTCGAAGGCGCTGTTGAAGTGGGCTGCCTTCTGGCTTATCTTGCATGCGTTTTATCCTTTTTGTGACGTATAAAAATACTGCGGTCAGGAAAGAAAGACAAGGGCCGGTCTAGCCCAACCTATAAATCTAGTTATACTTATATCAATCTTTGGCGAGGAAAATTTTATGGGCCTGTTTGATACACGTCGCGACAAATCTCACCTGCCGAGTGCTGACGAGGCTTTGCCCGGTCGACCCACGGCAATGGCGGTCGACAAGGTGCACTATGTCAACGGTCGTAGCATTGTGCCGCCGTTCGACGAGGGCATGTCGGTGGCCATGTTTGGGCTGGGCTGTTTTTGGGGCGCGGAGCGGCGCTTTTGGCAACAACCGGGGGTCTACGTGACAGCCGTTGGGTATTCAGGGGGTATTACCCCGAATCCAACCTACGAAGAGGTGTGTAGTGGCTTAACGGGCCATACGGAGGTTGTACTAGTGGTATTCGACCCCGCGGAGACATCCTTTGCCAAGCTCGTCGGGGTTTTCTTTGAGTCGCACGACCCCACCCAGGGGATGCGCCAGGGTAATGACCTAGGTACGCAGTACCGCTCGGCTATATATACCTACGATGATCAGCAATACAAAACGGCTAAAGCTTTAGCAGCGAGCTATGGTGAGCAGCTGGCCGCGGCAGGTCACGGTGCGATCACCACGGAAATTAAAGCGGCCAACGATTTCTTTTACGCCGAAACCTACCATCAACAATATCTGGCTAAAAATCCCAATGGCTATTGCGGCATAGGGGGAACAGGCGTAGCTTGTCCTGTGGGCTTGCTTAGCTGATGTGGCCAGTGACTCGGGCGCGGTTCGCACCGCGAACGGGCTTTTCTTTATTGGCATCGGCGCGACGTTTTAGCGCAGCGTCGATGACATTCTTACCAGCGATAACAAAACCCACCACAATAAAGGCACCGGGTGGCAGTATGGCTGCCAAGAAGCCAGGGTAGTCATCGGAGAGAACGATCTTCCATTGGCTAGCGTCCTCACCAAACAAAAGTTGCATGTTGTCGAACAGCGTGGCGCTGCCGATGATCTCCCGCAAGCCACCTATCAATACTAGTACCAGACCAAAGCCTAGCCCCATGATGAAGCCGTCGTAGGCGGCTGGCAGTACGCTATTTTTGCAGGCAAAGGCGTCAGCGCGGCCAAGAATCGAGCAGTTGGTAACGATTAATGGGATGAAAATGCCCAAAATTTGATAGAGCTCGAAGGCATAAGCGCGCATGAGTAGTTCAATGCAAGCTGTGAACGAGGCAATGATCATGACAAAGGCGGGAAGGCGGATAGCATCAGAAACAAAATGGCGGACTAGCGAAACAGCAATATTAGACAGTGTTAGTACAAACATGGTGGCTAACCCGAGGCCAAGTGCATTAACGACCGAGCCTGTGACGGCTAGCAGTGGGCATAGGCCAAGCAGTTGCACTAAGGCCGGGTTATTTTTCCAGAGGCCATTGAGGGTTAATTCGCTGTAGCTAGGGCTGCTCATGGTGTTGTCTCGCTTTCATTCGTCAGCATGGCGGCACGATGGGTGTCAAAGTATTGTAGTGCACGTTTGACGGCGCCGATGACAGCGCGAGGTGTGACAGTGGCACCGGTGAAGGCGTCGAATTCACCGCCGTCTTTGCTGACTTTCCATTGTGTCACAACTGGCTTGTCGAGTGACTTTCCTTCAAAGCTTAGGATCCAATCGGATTTTTTTAATTCAACCTTGTCTCCCAGTCCAGGGGTTTCGTGATGATTGAGCACCCTGACACCCGCGATGGTGCCATCAGCCATAATGCCAACCAACATGGCGATATCGCCGCTGTAGCCGTCTCGAGCAAGCGCGGGTAACAACACGGCGATAACCTCTTGCTGATCGTTCAGTGCGCGATACCCAACTTGTGCATGGCGTAGTCCAAGCTGCTCGAAATCCACGAGCGCAAAGGTGCTTTCCAGCATGTCGTTGGCGTGATTGCTGGCGGGCATGATTTCAAGTAAGGCACGCGCTTGCGCGATGCGTTCCTGTTCGGCAATGGCGTCTTTGGTGCCTTGGTAAGTGAGTGCAATACCGAGGGTGGTGGCTAGGCCAAAGACAGCCAACAACAGCCCATTGCGGCTAATGGCAGCGAGAGGTATCACGAGGGGGTTCCTCCATGGCCAAAAGTGCGGGGTTGCGTATATTGATCGATAAAGGGCGCCGCTAAATTCAATAGCATGACAGCAAAGGCTACGGCATCGGGGTAGTTGCCCCAGTGCCTAATCGAGTAAACAAGTGCGCCAATGAGACCACCAAAAATCAGTTTGCCGCGGTGGGTTGTCGCTGAACTCACGGGGTCTGTAATAATGAAAAATGCGCCAAACATGCTGGCGCCAGAAAATAGATGGAACAGTATTGAATCAACGCGCGAGAGGGCGTCATTGGGAAAGAGAAACGCCATTGCTGCGAGCGCTGCTAACATGCTGACAGGGGCGTGCCACGAAAAAATACCTCGCCACATAAGGAAAAGGCCGCCTAGCAAAAAGCCGGCATTTACCCATTCCCAGCCATACCCACCAATGTGTCCTGTCGCACCAGAGAGCGTGTCGATACCCTGCTTAAGCGCGTCGAGTGGTGTGGCTGAGGTCACTGCGTCGACATGTTGCAAAATGTTGCTTGCCATTGCTTCCGCGAGCCCCATGGGCTGTGCGGCAAAAGGTGCTCCCCATTGTGTCATTTGCACCGGAAGAGAAATCAGTAGCACCACATAGGCGGCCATGGCGGGGTTGAAGGGGTTGTAGCCCAAACCACCGTAGAGTTGTTTGGCAACGCCGATGGCAAATACGGCCCCGATAACCACCACCCACCAAGGGGCATAGGGTGGTAGCGATATTGCCAACAAAACGGCGGTCACTAGGGCGCTAAAATCTTGCAGATAAAAGCTTACAGGGCGGCCTCGCAAGGACAAAATGGCGGCTTCGCAGGCCAGTGATGCCACTGCCGCAATCACGAGATTGATGAGGACGCCCGCGCCAAAGACACCGACCAATGCAGCGATACCAGGTAGGGTGGCCAGCACCACAAGTTGCATAACCTTCGCTGTCGACAGCTGGCCGTGGGCATGGGGTGAGGTGACATTTAATAAGCTCATGGCTTGTCTCCGGCCTGCTGCTGGGCTTCTGCTAATTGCTGAGTGAGTTTATCGACGGCCTCTTGCAGTGGTACCAATTTGTCTGATCCCGCACTTTCCGCGGAAGCGAGTTTAATTTTTGCCGCGGTTAATCGTTTTTCAAGCTTGGCTATCATGTCTACCGCTTCTGTGGCGGGGGCGGCTGCCGATGTGCGCTTCGCCGCGGCACGTTCAATCGCCGCTTGGATAGGGTCGACAACAGACGCACTCGTATTGGCCTCTTCAAGGCGTTTTTTTGCGGCCTCAGCGCGCGCTGCACGCTGCGCAGTTTTTTCTTCTTCAAGTCGTTGCAAGCGAGCTTGGCGCGCCTCAAAGCGGCGCTTCGATTGTTCTGCCTGCTTCGCATCACGGCGAGCTTGGCGAATTTCTGCCTTTGATGCGCGGTAGTATTGCACCAGTGGGATATTCGAGGGGCAACTGTAGGAACACGCCCCACACTCAATGCAGTCGAATAAATTGTGCGACTCGAGTTTGTCGTGTTCGCCTGCGCGCGAAAACCAATACAGCTGTTGTGGTAGCAAGCTGGCAGGGCAGGCTTCCGCACATAGGCCACAGCGAATACACGCTTGGGCGGGTGGCGGCGGTGGCAGTTCAGCGCGGGTCGGAACGAGGATGCAGTTGGTGGTTTTGGTCACAGGTAGTTGCGTATCGGTGACGGTGTAGCCCATCATCGGGCCGCCAATAATGATACGGTCCGCGAGGTTTTGCTGCCAGCCGGCCTGTTCTAGCAGGGCGGAAAGCGGTGTGCCCACCAGGGCCTCGATATTTTGAGGTGCTGCAAGCGCTTCACCCGTGAGGGTGGTGATGCGGGAAATCGAGGGTTCCCCGAATACGATGGCACGGTAAGCCGCCACAGCTGTCGCGACGTTTTGCATGATAATGCCGAGGTCGCTGCTGTGGCCGCTCGACGGAACTTCGTTGCCGGTTAAAATTTGAATCAATTGCTTTGAGCCACCCGACGGATACACGGTAGGTATCACCACGATGTGGATCTTGTCGTTGCCACGTTTGGCGTGCGCAGCTTTGATGGCCTCGATCGCTTCTGGCTTGTTGTCTTCAATGCCAAACAGGGTCTTGCTCGCGCCCAGGACATGCATCATCAACTCACACGACAGTATCAGTTCCTCTGCGCGCTCGGTCATGAGCATTTGGTCTGAGGTGATATAGGGCTCGCACTCGGCGCCGTTCATCACCAGGGTGTGAATGGGTTTGTCGGTGGCCAATTTAGAGGCCGCTGGAAAGCCTGCCCCGCCCATGCCGATGACACCTGCTTCGTGAATCCGCTGCAGCAGTGTCTGACGATCACACTGAGGCCAATTCTCCATCGCTGGCATACGCTGCCACTCGTCGTTGCCATCGCTTTCAATCACGATGCTCAAGGCCGGCATGCCTGAGGCGTGATTGTGGGGGCGTTCTTCAATGGCCAAGACCTTGCCGGAGGTCGATGCGTGGACGAAAGCGCCTTCAAAGCTCTCCGCCGTGGCGATGCATTGGCCCTTAAGTACTCGCTGGCCTACCGTCACAATAGGGGTGCTTGGCGGGCCGATATGCTGACTCATTGGGATGACGAGTTGCGCGGGTACGTCGGCCTGTGCAATGGGTCGCTGTATCGATTGGTGTTTGTTCTGTGGGGGATGCACGCCACCGGTGAGTTTGAATATGATATCGCTCATCGTTGGCCACCGTCGGTCGCGATGATATCCGCCGTTTTGGTTGGGTTTTGCCAGTGCCACGTCTTGAGAGTCACGGGAATTTCCACCATATCGATACAGTCGACGGGGCAGGGTTCAACGCATAGGTCGCAGCCGGTACACTCGCTTTCGATCACCGTGTGCATTTGTTTGGCAGCACCCAGAATGGCATCGACGGGGCAGGCTTGGATACACTTGGTACAGCCAATGCATTCTGCCTCACGAATCACTGCGACACTCTTCGGTTTTTCTTCGCCGACTTCTTCATCGAGCGGGAGCGGCTCGACGTCGAGGAGATTGGCCAGTGCTTGGATAGTGGACTCACCACCAGGCGGGCAGCGGTTGATGCGCTCGCCACCTGCAATGGCTTCGGCGTAAGGGCGGCAGCCTGGGTAGCCGCATTGACCACATTGGGTTTGCGGTAGTAGATCACAGATTTGGTCGGCGATCGGATCGCCTTCGGTTTTAAAGCGCTCAGAGGCAAAGCCGAGCACCGCCCCGAATATCAACGAAAGACCTACCAGCGCAAATAGGGCCGCAAGCAGGGGCTGAGCAACAATGGCTTCTATCATGAGCCGAGACCTGCAAAACCCATAAAGGCAAGTGACATGAGCCCAGCGGTAATCATGCCAATCGCGGCACCCTGAAAGGGCTTGGGTACATCAGCTACCGCGAGTCGCTCACGCATGGCTGAAAACAGCACCAGTACCAACGAAAAGCCCACGGCCGCGCCGAAGCCGTATACAGCGGACTGACCAAAATTATGCTGTTTGTTGACGTTGAGCAGTGCGACACCTAATACGGCGCAGTTAGTGGTAATCAAGGGCAGGTAAACGCCGAGAACTTTGTGCAGTAAGGGGCTGGTTTTTCGCACTACCATCTCAGTGAATTGGACCACCACGGCAATCACCAAAATAAAGGCGATAGTACGCAAATATTCTAAACCTAGTGGGGCTAATAGGTAGTTGAAGGTCAGATAGGAGCAGACTGAGGCTAACGTCAAAACAAAGGTCGTGGCGGCACCCATGCCCATCGCCGTTTCCAGGCGATTAGACACACCCATAAAAGGGCACAGGCCCAAAAATTGAACCAATACAAAGTTGTTCACGAGTACCGTGCTTAGCAGCAACAGACTGTATTCCACCAACATTGGCTATCCTCTTGGTAGGTTGACCCACCGCTCCATGAAAAGGCTGCTAACTGACACGCATGCCCGGTTGGGCCCCGGCGTCTGGAGATAAAATCCAAATATCGCCACCACCAGGTCCCGCCGCCAATACCATGCCCTCTGATACTCCAAAACGCATCTTGCGCGGGGCCAGGTTGGCGACCATCACCGTATGGCGTCCGATCAGGCCCTCGGGGGCGTAGGCTGAACGAATGCCAGCAAAAACGTTGCGTGTTTTCTCTTCGCCGATGTCCAGTGTGAGCTGCAACAATTTATCGGCGCCCTCAACCAACTCCGCATTCACGATAAGCGCGACGCGCAGGTCGACGGCCGCGAACTGGTCGAAATTGATTTCTGCGGCAATCGGTTCAATGCTCGGTGTGGCCGCTGGGCTAGCTGGCGCGGCTTTGACGGACGCTTGTGCAGCGGCGGCGGCTTTATTCTCTTCAATCATCGCTTCTACCTTGTCGGTTTCTACACGGCTAACCATCGGGGTAAAGGCATTTACACGGTGGCCCAATAGCGGGGTGCGTGCACTGT
>JBEAQQ010000128.1:0-9167 GCA_041163785.1 Pseudomonadota bacterium | reverse complement strand
AAGAACGGAAGAAAAGTCTTGAATGCTCGTCGTGCAAAAGGTCGCGCTAAACTGGCTGTATAAGCTAACTTAGTGTTCCCTTCACTATTCAGTGAGCAACTTTAGTTTTCCCAAAACGCATCGTCTGCTGAATAGTCACGATTTCAAGCAAGTATTCGATAACGCCAAGATTAAAGTTTCCAATGCGGAAATCTTGATCTTGGCTTGTCGTTCTCAACATCCCTACCCTCGCCTCGGCCTCATCATAGCCAAAAAGAATGTCCGCCATGCCGTGCAACGTAACCGAATAAAACGTATTATTCGCGATGGTTTTCGTCGGCAGCAACACACTCTCGGCGCAATCGATATTATTGTGTTGGCTAAACGCGGTGTTGATAGACTAGACAATGCTCAAGCCCACGAAAATTTGACAAAACTTTGGCAAAAAGTGGCTAAAAAGGCAGCGCAATGAAAACATTCCTCGTTGCTCTGATCGGTGTCTATCGCAAGGTCATCAGTCCATTACTTGGGCCACGATGTCGATTCACACCGACGTGTTCTGCTTACGCCATTGAAGCGCTTGAAACACATGGTGCTTGGCAGGGCAGCGTTTTAGCTGTAAAACGTATTTTTCGCTGTCACCCCTGGGGCGGTAGCGGATACGATCCAGTACCCAACAAAAATACAACGACTAAAGATTCGGCTTAACACTATGGATTTTCAAAAGATAATACTTTGGATTGCTATTGCTGCAGTATCGGTCATGCTGATCAACGAATGGCAAGCATTTAAAGAAGAAAAGACGGCTGTCGTCAATTCAACACAAACTGCCGCCATGCCTAGCAAAGCAGCACCCAATATTGTTAGCAACAACGGCGATCTGCCACAAATGATTCAACCAGGCAGTGATGCAGTGGATGTCTCAACCTCTGTCAGCCAATTAAATTTGATCACCGTTGAAACCGACTTGCTGCGCGTTGTTATTGATACTGAGGGCGGTGATATTGTTGAAGTAGATCTATTGAAGCATAAAGACAACGTCAACAACCCAGATTCTGTTTTGCGTTTACTGCAAAATGATCAAGTGCGCACCTACATCGCACAGAGCGGTTTGATCGGCCCCAACGGTACCGATACCAACGAGGGTCGCCCCACATTTGTTGCCGATAAATCCAGTTATGCTTTGGGTAATGACGATGAACTAAATGTCGACATGAGCTTCCGTAACGACGCCGGTGTGCTGATTACCAAGCGTTATACCTTTCGTCGCGACAGCTACGTTATTGATCAAACCTACCTTATTAACAATATGAGCGAAGCCCCATGGCAAGCGGCGTTGTTTGGTCAGATCAAGCGCGACTCAAGTAAAGATCCCAGTGCCAGCGACTCAGGTATGGGGATGCGCTCTTTCCTTGGCATTGCTGCCACTACAGATGAAGAGCGCTATAAAAAACTTCCCTTTAAAGACATTGCTGAAGAGCCTTTCAAAGCCATGGTCCAAGGAGGCTGGATTGCCATGTCGCAGCATTATTTCTTAAGCGCATGGATCCCCAACCAAAACAGCACCAATAACTTTGGCGCATTGGTCAGCAAGAGCGGTTTAAATATCGCCCGCTTTACCATGCCGATGATCGAAGTTGCCCCTGGTCAACAAGGTCAGACGAAAGCATCCTTGTACGTCGGCCCGAAAGACCAATACCGCCTTGAAAAAGTTGCTGAAAACCTCGACTTAACCGTCGACTACGGTTGGCTATGGTGGATTGCTCAACCCTTGTTCTGGATTATGATTATGATCCACAAATTTGTACCGAACTGGGGTTTGACCATCATCTTATTGACGATTTTTGTTAAATCTTTGTTCTTCAAATTATCTGCTGCCAGTTACGAATCCATGGCGAACATGCGCCGTGTGACACCGAAATTGAACGACATAAAAGAGCGCTACGCTGACGACAAGCAAAAACAGTCGCAGATGATGATGGAGCTTTATAAGAAAGAGAAGATTAATCCCATGGGAGGTTGTCTTCCTATCTTCATCCAAATGCCCGTATTCATTTCACTTTACTGGGTATTGATGGAATCTGTAGAGATTCGTCACGCGCCCTTCTTCGCCTGGATTCAAGACCTCTCTGCTATGGACCCCTACTACATCCTACCCCTTATTATGGGTGTGAGTATGTTTGCCCAGCAGAAGTTGTCACCACAGGCCTTCACCGACCCGATGCAACAGAAGATCATGCAATACATGCCGGTCATGTTTACCTTCTTCTTCTTGTGGTTCCCTTCCGGTTTGGTGTTGTACTGGGTGGTTAACAACGTACTGTCTATTGCTCAACAATACGTCATTACTAAACGTATTGAAGCGAAGTACAGCACAGCCTCTAAGTAATTATGAGGCTCTATGATAGCGATACCATCGTTGCCCTCGCTACGGCGACCGGCCGCGGTGGTGTCGCTATTATTCGCTTAAGTGGTGATGACGCCACTAGTATTGCCCAGCAGCTAATCGCCAAAACACTCACTCCTCGATACGCTCACTACTGCGACTTCATCCACAACGACGAAATTATCGATTCGGGTGTCGCTATTTATTTTAAAGCCCCACACTCATTCACCGGCGAAGATATTGTCGAGTTGCAATGCCATGGTGGACCTGTTGTTATCGATCGACTTATCCGAGCGTGTAATCAGCTAGGTGCACGCAACGCACGCCCCGGTGAATTTTCTGAGCGCGCCTTTCTCAATGATAAAATCGATCTTACCCAAGCAGAGGCCATTGCAGATCTTATCGACAGCGCCACTGAAACCGCAGCACGTAACGCTGTGCGCTCACTACAAGGTGTTTTTTCCGAGAAAGTTCACCAACTTGTTGAGGCATTAATTCATCTTAGAATCTATGTTGAGGCCGCCATCGATTTCCCTGAAGAAGAAATTGATTTCCTTAGTGATGGCAAGGTAGCCAATGACCTCAACACCATTGAGCGCGACCTAGATCAACTGCTACAACAAGCTACTCAGGGCCAAATCATGCGCGACGGTATGACAGTAGTCATTGCTGGGCGACCTAACGCAGGTAAATCCAGTCTATTAAACGCCCTGTCGGGTAGAGATAGCGCCATTGTCACCGATATTGCTGGCACCACCCGAGATGTACTGAAAGAACACGTTCAAATCGACGGTATGCCACTACACATGATTGATACTGCCGGACTTCGTCAAACCAACGACGTCGTTGAACAAGAAGGCATTAAACGGGCGCTGAAAGAAATTGAAGACGCCGACTTAATGATTTTATTAGTCGACAGTAGTACCGATGTCGACGAAGATCCTACCACAATATTACGCGACCTAGCACCCGATATCACACTCACAAAACCTCGCCTGGTGGTGTACAACAAATGTGATAAATCGCATTTAGCACCCGGTTTAATTCAAGCCAAACAGGGTGATCAAGCCATTGCTATTTCCGCCAAACACGGCTTTGGCTTAGAGGAATTTAAACAATCCTTGAAAGACAAAATGGGGTATAACCCTGAAATTGGCGGAAGCTTTACGGCAAGACGCCGCCATATTGAAGCCCTCTTACAAGCGCAACAATCACTGTCATTGGGCCGTGAACAACTTTTGTCTGCTGCTGCAGGTGAACTGTTGGCAGAAGATCTTCGACAAGCGCAAGAAGCGCTATCTACTATCACTGGTGAATTCACTAGCGATGACTTGCTAGGTCGCATTTTTTCTTCATTCTGTATTGGCAAATAGTCGTTTTGTGAAACCCTTCACAGATTTGCTTAGCCATGTGTATAACATGGGGGCAAGGTGCTTATTTCCATGGCATAAAAAGCGTATTTATCCCCGTTAACATCAAAAGCTGTTTGACGATGTAAAGTTATGCCTTTTTAAACCACAAGCTATCCACGCTTTATACCGCGTTTATCATGGCTTTATAAGTGCCTTATTATTTATTTAAGTTATTGTAATTAAATGATTAACCTTGCTTATCCCCAAAAAATTCAAAGCTTATATTTATTATCAACATAGTTTTTCTATCTTTTTCTCAAGAAAATATACATATATATTTTTTTAAAACCTTTTTGATCAATAGTTGGCCAATCTCTATAATTGCCTCCCTTTGTCATGAGTTGGGTTATTGCGTGGATTATCCAAAACGTTACGGTGTCATTGTTATTGGTGGCGGACATGCGGGTACAGAAGCCGCATTAGCGTCTGCACGTATGGGCGTAGAAACGCTTTTACTGACACACAATATCGAAACACTAGGGCAAATGTCCTGCAACCCAGCGATAGGTGGTATTGGTAAAAGTCACCTTGTGAAAGAAATCGATGCTTTGGGTGGTGCGATGGCCCTAGCAACGGACCGAGGTGGCATTCAGTTTCGTATTTTGAATGCGCGAAAGGGCCCGGCGGTCAGAGCCACGCGCGCCCAAGCGGACAGGATCCTCTACAAAGCCGCCATTCGTCAGATTTTAGAAAATCAGTCCCACCTGGATATTTTTCAGCAAGCCGCTGACGATTTAATCGTGAACGGTGATACAGTGCAGGGCGTTGTGACGAGTATGGGGGTAAAATTTTACGCACCCACCGTCGTCCTTACCGCAGGTACCTTTCTCGGTGGCAAGATTCATATTGGTTTGGAAAATCATCCCGGCGGTCGCGCGGGTGATCCACCATCAATTGCCCTGGCAAATCGACTGCGCGAATTACCGCTGCGTGTCGATCGATTAAAAACAGGCACACCGGCCCGTATTGATGCGTGCAGCGTTGATTTTACCGGTTTGGAAGAACAGTGGGGAGACACCCCTACCCCGGTGTTATCAGCACTGGGTACCTCAGAGGACCACCCGCAACAGACTTGCTGTTGGATTACTCACACTAACGCTAAAACGCACGATATTATCCGCTCTGGGTTTGATCGTTCACCGATGTTTACCGGGGTGATAGAAGGGGTTGGGCCACGCTATTGCCCTTCTATCGAAGATAAAATTAATCGCTTTGCCGACAAAGACTCGCATCAAATTTTTATTGAGCCCGAAGGTTTAACGACCCACGAACTCTACCCGAACGGTATTTCAACAAGCTTGCCTTTTGATATTCAGTTAGCGTTTATCCGTACCATCAAAGGTTTTGAAAATGCCCACGTCACACGCCCGGGTTATGCTATAGAGTACGATTTCTTTGACCCTCGCGATTTAAAATATTCGCTGGAAAATAAGCACATCAACGGTTTGTATTTTGCGGGTCAAATCAATGGCACCACGGGATACGAAGAAGCGGGTGCACAGGGCATGCTTGCGGGCATCAATGCCGCACTGCGCGTGCAGGAAAAAGAGGCCTGGTGTCCGCGCCGCGATGAGGCGTATCTTGGTGTTTTGGTCGACGACCTAATTACCCTGGGCACCAAAGAACCCTATCGAATGTTTACCAGCCGTGCTGAATATCGCTTAATGCTTCGCGAAGATAACGCCGATGTTCGTTTGACCGAAAAAGCTCGCGAGTTGGGTTTAGTGAGTGATAAGCAGTGGCAACTATTCTGCGACAAACAAGAAAAAACGGCGCGTGAAATTGAACGTATGCGAACCACCTTTATCCACCCCAATACAGTCGCGGGTGATAAGGCGGCTGATATTTTAGGGAGCCCATTGGGACGCGAATACAATTTACTCGACCTATTAAAACGCCCACAAATGACGATGCGTGATGTGTTAGATGTGTCTTCACCAGACGAGCCATTGCCAGACAGTGTGATTGAACAAGTCGAAGTGACAGTGAAATACGAGGGGTATATTTCTCGTCAACAAAAAGAAATCGACAAAATGCTCCGCCACGAAAATACGCCACTGCCAAGAGACATGGATTACAGCGGCATCGGTGGTTTGTCGAACGAAGTGAAACAAAAATTACAGCAGGCCCAGCCTGAAACGCTGGCACAGGCATCACGCATTCCCGGAGTCACCCCGGCCGCGGTTTCCATTTTGTTAATTCATCTGAAGAAACACGCCTCAGTGAAAGGGAAATCGTTGTCATGATGGTGTTAGATACACCCGCGAGCGAAGCGTTGCGACAGCAACTTATTCGTTCGTCCGAGACAATGGCGATATCACTCACCGAGCAACAAGCCAGCCAGTTAATCGCCTATTTGGCCATGCTCTACAAGTGGAACAAGAGCTACAACTTGACCGCGATTCGCCAACCCGAGGAGATGCTACGCAAGCATGTTCTCGACAGTTTGAGTGTGCTGCCCTACATTGTGGGCGAGACATTCATCGATGTGGGCACGGGTGGTGGTTTGCCAGGCATTGTATTGGCCATTATGAAACCGGATTGTCGTTTTACCCTACTCGATAGTAACGGTAAGAAAACGCGCTTTTTGTTTCAAGTAAAAGCGGAGTTGTCCTTGGCCAATGTCGAGGTTGTTAATACGCGTGTTGAACAATACCGCCCACCACAGGGATTTGATGGTATTATCTCCCGAGCGTTTTCATCGTTGCAGCAAATGCACTTTTGGACCGAGCACTTACTCGCCGAAGGCGGCTGTTTTTTTGCGATGAAAGGGGTATACAATCAAGAAGAAATTGACACACTTCCCGCGGATTGTTGTGTTACCTGTCAGGATTTGTTTGTGCCCGATGAAGAAGGTGAGCGCCATTTGGTGATCATCGAACCGAAAAAGCAATAACACTCTACGAGAACACTGTGGCGCAAATTCTTGCAATAACAAACCAGAAAGGCGGTGTGGGAAAAACCACCACCACGGTTAATTTGTCGGCATCACTAGCAGCGATGAAGCGCAAGGTGTTGATGATTGATCTCGATCCGCAGGGTAACGCGACCATGGGCGCGGGAGTGGATAAGCACGCCGTGGAATTGAGTATTTACGACGTACTAGTTGGCAATGCTTCGGTGGGTGAAGCCACTGTGCACAGCGAGACAGGCGGTTTTGATTTACTACCCTCCAACAGTGATCTAACCGCCGCCGAGGTAGAGTTATTGTCGATTTCCGGTCGCGAATACCGCCTGCGAACAGCGTTAAAATTGGTATCGACAGATTACGATTTTATTTTGATTGACTGCCCGCCTTCCCTGAATATGTTGACCGTCAATGCTCTGTCTGCGGCCGATGGGGTCATTATTCCCATGCAGTGTGAATACTATGCCTTGGAAGGATTAAGTGCCTTGATGGCCACCGTCAATCGCGTTGCCGAAGTGCTCAACGAAAAAATTGAAATTGTGGGTCTTTTACGCACCATGTACGATGGTCGCAACAGCTTGAGTGTCGATGTATCACGCCAATTAGCAGACCACTTTGGTAAAAAACTCTATAACACTGTGATTCCTCGCAATGTGCGTTTGGCAGAGGCCCCTAGTTACGGCATGCCGGCACTGTTGTACGATAAGGGGTCAAAGGGTGCGATGGCGTACTTGGCCCTAGCGGGTGAAATCCTACGCAAGCATAAGAAAAAATAATTAAGGAGTTAGGCATGAGCAAGAAAAGAGGCTTGGGAAAAGGCCTTGATGCATTGTTGAGTTCACAGCGCCAACATAGCGCACCCCGTGAAGCCAGCATTGAGCCTACTTTTGAAACCAAAGACGGTGCGCTGACCTACCTACCTGTAGAAATTATTCAACGCGGCAAATACCAACCACGCCGCGATATGCAGCAAGAAGCCCTCGATGAATTGGCAGAATCGATTAAGTCTCAGGGTGTGATGCAACCCATTGTTGTGCGTGCTATCAGTGCCGAACGCTACGAAATTATCGCCGGTGAGCGCCGTTGGCGCGCGTCGCAATTAGCTGGACTCGATAAGATACCGGCGGTGGTTCGCGATGTCCCCGACGAGGCGGCTATCGCCATGGCCTTGATTGAGAATATCCAACGCGAAAACCTCAACCCAGTGGAAGAAGCCATGGCGCTACAACGCCTGAAGGACGAGTTTGAACTCACCCAACAAGAAGTGGCGAATACGGTAGGTAAATCGCGTACCACAGTGACCAATTTACTGCGTTTAATGACGTTAAACGAAGACGTTCGTCTGATGCTCGAACACGGTGATCTTGAGATGGGACATGCCAAAGCGCTATTGGGCCTTGCGGGCAGCGATCAATCGAAAGCGGCGGAAGACGTGGTGGGTGCAGGTCTATCGGTAAGACAAACTGAGGCCTTGGTGCGTGATTGGCACGCGAAACCAGCGACAAAGGCCAAAAAAGACAAGGCGGTTGATCCCAATATTTCGCGCCTTGAAGAAGACCTGTCTGAAAAACTGGGCGTCCCAGTCAATGTGAAGCACGGAAGTAATGGCAAAGGCAGCGTCGTATTGAAATACAATTCGTTGGATGAATTGGACGGAATCCTCGCCCACATCAAATAGTGGGCGCTGCAAAAACATCACTATCACCGACGAAAATGATGAGAATGCGATCAATTTTTCATCACTTTTGATTGATGCCCCTTATTAAAATCTCTATAATTCGCGGCCTGTTAACTGGAGGTTTTCGCGACAGTGGTTTTTGTCGCCAAGGGGTAGACACTATGGCACAGGCCAAACGTTCCATCCCAGCGCCTAAATGGTCAGCATTATTGCTGCTTCCAAGCGCGTCGAGCCTTCTGCTAACACTACTATCACTCGTGTGGAGTGTGGATGCAGCCTTTTCAGTTGCCATCGGAGCGTCAACCGCTCTCCTGCCCACGGTGTATTTTGCCTTTAAAATGTTTCGCTACCGCGGTGCGGCAATGGCAAATGTGATAGTTCATGAATTCTATCGCGCTGAGTCGGGCAAGTTTGTCCTCACAGCGGTGATGTTTGCGCTGACCTTTGCCGTATATAAAGACGTGGTTCTTTGGGCATTGTTCGCCGGGTTTGTTACTGCAACGATATCGACCTGGTTAGCTGCACATCGCAGCGCCATATGATGGCGACGCGCGACATACAGTTTTTAATTTTTTGACAGAGAGCAGTTTAAAAATGGCAGGTGAAAGTCCTACAGTAAGTGGCTATATTCAGCACCACCTTCAAAATATGGCGTACGGCAAGTTGCCCGCGGGTTATGCTCGTCACGCTGCAGATGGTAGCGTTCACGTACTAGAGCACGACACATGGACATTGGCGCATAGTTCTGAAGAAGCTAAAGACATGGGTTTTAACGCCATCCATCTCGATTCTATGGGTTGGTCT
>JBEAQQ010000127.1:0-8354 GCA_041163785.1 Pseudomonadota bacterium | reverse complement strand
TAGCCGAACGCGGTGATGTGGTGTTGTTCTCTCCCGCTTGTGCAAGTTTTGACATGTTCCAAAATTATGCCCACCGCGGTGAGTCATTTGCCCACATTGCACAGGGTTTAATGCGTGGGGGTGATTATGTTTGATGCGCCTCAAGCTAAGCCTATGGTGGACAGCGTGCCAGAGTGGCGCTGGATTGCACTCACAACCGTAGCGTTGATGTGCATTGGTCTGGTGATGATGACGTCGGCTTCGATGGATATTGGGGCGCAGAAATACAATTCTCCCTTTTTCCATTTTCAGCGTCACAGCATGTACATGGTTATCGCCATCTCTATTGCATGGGTGGTGAGTCGTGTCCCACTGCAATTCTGGTTTAAGTATGGTTGGGCATTTTTGTTGCTGAGCATGGTATTGCTAAGTGTGGTGCTGATTCCAGGTATTGGGCGAGAGGTCAACGGAAGTCAGCGTTGGTTGGTCTTGGGACCATTTACCTTGCAGGCCTCCGAAGTGGCAAAAATATGCGTGCTCTTTTATATGGCGGGATACCTGCAGCGCCGACAGGACGAAGTGCAGCAGCATTGGATGGGCTTTTTGAAGCCGATTATTGTGTTGGTGGTGCTGATCGTCATGCTGCTATCTGAGCCCGATTTTGGATCAGTGGTGGTGCTGATGGGCTGTACCATGGGATTGATTTTTTTAGCGGGCGTTAAGGTGGGGCAGTTTGCCAGCATGATTCTGCTTAGCCTTGGTGCGGTTGTGGCGATGGCGATGTCATCGGAATACCGTATGCGTCGCCTGCTCGCTTTCCAAGATCCCTGGGCAGATCAGTTCAGTAGTGGCTATCAGTTGGTGCAGTCTCTAATTGCCTTTGGTCGCGGTGAATGGACGGGCGTTGGATTGGGTCACAGTGTTCAGAAACTCTTCTATTTGCCCGAGGCGCACACAGATTTTGTGTTCGCGATCTTGGCGGAAGAGCTCGGTTTGGTGGGTGTGGTGGCGACCATCATGCTGTTTGCTATTTTGGTCGCTGGATTGATGCGCCTTTCTCATCGCGCGATGTCGGCCAATCAGCCTTTCATGGCCTACATAGCGGCTGGCGCCGGTTTGATTATCGCCGGGCAGGCATTTATCAACATCGGTGTGACATCGGGATTGTTGCCAACCAAAGGCTTAACGCTTCCCTTTGTTAGTTATGGCGGAAGTAGCTTGATCGCTTGCTGTTGCCTGATTGCGCTCGCCTATCGCATTCAATACGAACTGTTAAACGGTTCAAGTATGTCACCGCAGTCGGTGATTAAGATTCGAACGTCTGCTAATGGAGGGGTTAACTATGCCAGAGCGTAGTTCAAATCCAACCATCGTTATTATGGCAGGCGGTACGGGTGGGCACGTCTTCCCGGCCTTGGCGACAGCGGAAAAATTGAAGCGAGCTGGCTACGGCATTCATTGGTTGGGTACGCAGCGTGGGATCGAATCTCGTTTGGTCCCCGCTTCGGGCATTGAGATAAGCTTTTTGAGAATCAGCGGAGTGAGAGGCAAGGGCCTGCTCGGATGGTTGTCTGCACCGTTCAAATTACTTAAAGCCTTTGCTGAAAGTGTCGCTGTGTTGGAGGCGATTAAACCCGTTTGTGTGCTGGGTATGGGTGGCTTTGCGGCCGCACCGGGCGGAGTGGCGGCATGGTGGTTGAATATTCCCTTAGTCATTCACGAGCAGAATGCAGTGGCGGGATCCACCAATAGTATGTTGGCCCCTTTGGCAACGCGTGTTTTACAGGCGTTTGCGGGGGCCTTTAAAGGACGCGATAAGGGTGAAGTTGTCGGCAACCCAATTCGTGAGGCGATTGAGTTGGTTCGCGAGCAGCGTGAACACTCCACCGACGGTGAAACGAAGCACGTCTTGGTATTGGGTGGTAGTCAGGGGGCGTTGGCGCTCAATGGGATTGTTCCTGGGACGCTGCAAGCATTATCAAAAGAGTTTTCAATGAAAATTCGCCACCAAGCGGGTGATAAAGGTGTAGATGTTGTGCGTCAAAGCTACGAAGGCATGATAGATGTCGAGGCTCTTGCATTTATCGACGACATGGCAGCGGCCTACGCTTGGGCTGATGTGGTGATTTGTCGCTCGGGCGCGCTGACGGTGTCAGAACTGGCGGCGGCTGGATTGCCATCGGTTTTAGTGCCCTTCCCGCACGCTATTGACGACCATCAAACTGCCAATGCCAATATCCTTGTCAAGGCTGGCGCCGCGGTGTTGATGCCGCAGGAAGAGATGAGCGAGAGAACCTTGGGGCGCGTACTAGGGTGCCTGTTTAGAACCTCGGGTAAGCTTTCAAAAATGAGCGATTGTGCACGGGCTATGGCTGTTTTGGGGTCGGCGGATAAGGTCGCGGCCGTATGCCAGGAGGTGGCTCTTGAACATTAAGCGCGTTAACAATTTTGTGCCGGAAATGCGCCGTATCGAGCAAATTCACTTTGTCGGTATTGGCGGTGCAGGCATGAGCGGCATTGCAGAGGTATTGCTGAATCAAGGATACCGTATCAGTGGCTCGGATATTGCCAACTCATCGAATACGGAACGCTTGAGTGGGCTTGGTTGTAGCATTTTTATTGGCCATCGCGCAGACAATATTGATGGTGCAGACGTCGTGGTTTGCTCCTCAGCTGTTAATGAGAGCAATCCAGAAGTCGCTGCAGCGCGAGAACAACGGCTGCCCGTCGTTCGCCGCGCTGAAATGTTGGCGGAACTCATGCGTTTCCGTCATGGTATTGCCGTCGCGGGTACCCACGGTAAAACCACGACTACCAGTATGATCGCCTCAATTTTAGCGGCAGCAGATCTCGATCCAACCTTTGTGATTGGTGGTTTAGTAAATAGTCACAAGGCCAATGCTCGTTTAGGTGAATCACGCTATTTGGTAGCCGAAGCCGACGAAAGTGATGCGTCCTTCTTGCATTTGCAGCCTATGGTGGCGGTGGTAACAAATATCGAAGCCGATCATATGTCGACCTACGACAATGACTTCGAAAAAATGGTGCAGACCTACCTCGATTTTCTTCACAACCTGCCGTTTTATGGCGCGTGTGTTGTATGTATTGACGATCCCGTTGTGCGCGAGTTGATCCCTCGTATTAGTCGCCCAGTGATTACCTACGGATTGGCTGATGATGCGGATTTTAGAATCGCTCGTGTGGAGCAGCGCGCCATGAGTTGCCACTTTGATGTCGTCTGTCCGGACGGCGACACGCTGACCTTAGATATCCATATGCCAGGGCTGCACAATGTAAAAAATGCAACCGCAGCGGTGGCGGTTGCGATCGATGAGGGTGTCTCGCACGCTGCGATCACGCAGGGCTTGGCAGCCTTCCAGGGCGTGGGTCGACGTTTCCAAGTCTACGATACGTCTGCGTCTAAATGGCCCGAGGTGATGTTGGTGGATGATTATGGCCATCACCCAACCGAAGTAGCGGCGACAATTCAGGCGGTTCGCGACGGCTGGCCAGACAAGCGTTTGGTGATGGTGTATCAGCCTCATCGTTTTACGCGTACACGCGATTTATATGAAGATTTTGCCCAGGTGTTATCCTGCGTCGACCAATTGTTGTTACTGGAAGTCTATCCTGCAGGTGAAGCGCCTATTCCAGGAGCGGATTCGAAAAGTCTTTGCCGCTCAATACGTCAACGTGGGCAAGTTGAGCCTATCTATGTCGAGACTATAGATGATGTGGCCGAATTATTGGATGGCCTGCTTCAGTCAGGCGATATTTTGTTAACACAGGGTGCCGGCAATGTTGGCAGTTTGGCACCACGACTTGCGGTGGAGAAGTGACAATGGCTCGTTATGCCCATAGCAAAGTAGGCGTGTTGTTCGGTGGAAATTCCGCCGAGCGAGAGGTGTCTTTGCTGTCTGGGCAAGCGGTATTAAAGGCCTTGTTGTCACGCGGTTATGACGCCGTAGCGCTCGATCCTCGCGAAGCAAATTTTGACGCCCTTTTGAGCACCATCGATGTGGCCTTTATTGCGCTACATGGACCCGGAGGTGAGGACGGTGTGATGCAGGCAAAACTCGCTTCTTTGGGATTGCCGTATACCGGTAGCCGCGTTGAAGCCTCTTTCACCGCCATGGATAAGTTGGCAACGAAGCGTGTTTGGGTAGACATGGCACTGCCTACACCGCCTTTTGTTGAATTGTCTGACGAGACACAAATTGCATCGCTAACCTTGCAATATCCACTGTTTGTGAAGCCCGCAACGGAGGGTTCAAGTATTGGTATGGCGCGCGTGGTGGATCCCACGGCGCTCGCAGCTGCCTACCGTGAAGCAAAGCCCTTCAATGGCCATGTTTTGGTTGAGCAAGGCGTTCAGGGCGCAGAATTCACGGTCGCGATTTTGAACGGTCGAGCGCTGGCCCCAATAAGATTAGAAACCGATCATGTCTTTTATGACTACGACGCTAAATATATCGCCAACGATACACGTTATATCTGTCCCTGTGGTTTACCTGTAGCAAAAGAAGCGGAATTGAGACGGCTTTCTGAGCAGGCTTTTGCTGCTATTGGCTGCCAAGGTTGGGGTCGTGTCGATGTGATGCAGGATGCTGATGGCGCGTTTTTGTTACTTGAGGTTAATACCGTGCCCGGCATGACGTCGCACAGTCTTGTGCCTATGGCTGCGCGTGCAGAGGGCATGAGCTTTGAAGATCTCGTCGAAGCTATTTTGGAGGGTGCACACTGATGTTCTCTCGCTCGACTGATAAGAAAAGCAAAGGTGCGGTTAAAGTGGCGGCAGCAAAAACAGCGCCGGCACCTCACAAAGGCCGCTTGCGCCGTTTGGTTGGCATTGTGCTGGTGATTTTGGTGGCGACTGTATTGGTTAATAAGATGCCCAGCTTTGCTGCTGTTAAAGGTTTTCAATGGGGTGGCGTAACCGTGGTTAAAGTAATGGGAGACCTGCAGTACATTCCCGAGAACGCCATTATGGAAACCCTTGAGCCCTATGCTGAGCAAAGTGTCGTGCTGCTGCCGCTGCGAGAAATTCAGGCGGATCTAGAGGCGATTAATTGGGTTGATAGGGCGGTGGTACAACGCAAGCTTCCCTCAGAACTGGTGGTCACGATTGTGCCACAAAAGCCCATCGCACGCTGGCGCGATCAGGGATTAGTAAACAACCGAGGTGAAATTTTTATGGTGGAAGAGATCGCCGAAGAATTTCAGTTGCTCCCTATGCTGGAGGGGGAGCGCGACGCGCTGCCTGAAATTATGGCGACCTACATCGAGATGCAAAAGGTGCTAAGAAATCGCGGCTTATCTATTGTGCAGTTGGCGCGTAATCCGCGCGGCAGTTGGCAGTTGAAAACAACGACAGGAGCGACGGTATTGTTTGGGCAGAATGATGTGGTTGAGGCTGCACAACGATTTGTATCGGTTTATCAGTACCTGGGAAATGGTTCAGAAAATAAAATTTATGACACCCGCCACAATAGTGGCGTGGCGGTGATGTGAGGCGAGAAATGGCAACGAATGAAATGATAGTGGGTTTGGATATTGGCACCTCTAAGGTGGTGGCCATTGTGGGCGAAATTACACCTGATGGCGCGTTGAATATCGTCGGTATCGGTAGCCATCAATCTCGCGGTTTGAAGAAGGGCGTGGTGGTGAATATTGAATCAACGGTCGCCTCGATTCAGCGTGCAGTAGAAGAGGCCGAGCTGATGGCGGGTTGCCAGATACACTCGGTCTATGCAGGTATTGCGGGTAACCACATTCGCTCGTTGAATTCACACGGCATCGTGGCGATACGCGACAAAGAGGTGACGCCACTGGATGTTGAGCGTGTGATTGATGCCGCACAGGCGGTAGCGATTCCCGCTGATCAAAAAGTGCTGCACATTTTGCCGCAAGAATTTGTGATTGATAACCAAGAGGGCGTGAAAGAGCCGCTGGGTATGTCAGGGGTTCGACTGGAAGCCAAAGTGCATTTGGTGACGTGCGCGGTGAATGCCGCACAAAACATCGAAAAATGTATTCGCCGCTGCGGTTTAGAGCCCGAGGACACTATTTTGGAGCAGTTGGCTTCGAGTTATGCTGTGCTGACCGATGATGAAAAAGAGTTGGGTGTTTGTATGGTCGATATTGGTGGCGGCACCACGGATATCGCCATCTTTACGGAGGGTTCGATCAAGCATACGGGTGTGATACCCATCGCTGGCGACCAAGTGACAAACGATATCGCGATGGCGCTGCGAACACCGACGCAGCACGCTGAAGAAATCAAAATGAAATACGCCTGTGCGCTAACGCAATTGGCGGCGGCGGATCAAACCATCAAGGTACCGAGTGTCGGAGACCGTCCACCGCGAGACCTGTCGCGCCAAGCCTTGGCTGAGGTTGTCGAACCACGTTACGACGAACTGTTCACGCTAGTGCAAGCGGAGTTGCGCCGCAGTGGCTATGAAGATCTATTGGCCGCGGGCATTGTTCTCACGGGCGGTACATCAAAAATGGAAGGTGTGGTCGAGTTAGCGGAGGAAATTTTCCATATGCCCGTTCGCCTCGGCTCGCCACAGAACGTTACCGGCTTGTCCGATATCGTCAAAAACCCTATCTATTCAACCGGCGTCGGCCTGTTGATGTATGGATTGAAACAGCGTCGCTCGAGTTTTAGCAAGGGTGGCAGTCATGAAGCAACGAATGAAGCGAGTCTTTGGTCGAAAACCAAAGCTTGGTTCAAAGGTAATTTTTAATTTTTTATTCAACAAGTGAGGGTCAACACAATGTTTGAATTTGTCGATAATGCACCACAAAACGCAGTGATTAAGGTCATTGGTGTCGGGGGCGGCGGTGGTAATGCCGTGAAACATATGGTGAGCAATAACGTCTATGGTGTGGATTTCATTTGCGCCAATACCGACGCGCAGGCACTGAGTGATGTTGAATCACATACCGTGCTGCAATTGGGTCACGGCATAACCAAAGGTCTTGGTGCTGGCGCCAACCCCGATGTGGGTCGCCAAGCAGCGCTGGAAGATCGCGCGCGTATTGCCGAGGCATTGAATGGTGCCGATATGGTCTTTGTCACCGCGGGTATGGGTGGCGGTACCGGTACAGGTGCAGCACCCGTGGTTGCCGAGGTGGCGAAAGAGATGGGTATCCTCACCGTGGCTGTGGTTACTAAGCCCTTCGTATTCGAAGGTCGCAAGCGCATGAAGATTGCCGAAGCTGGCATGCTGGAATTGCAACAGCACGTTGATTCGTTGATCACGGTTCCCAATGATAAGTTAATGAGTGTGCTGGGTAAGGATGCGAGCTTAGTCTCGGCCTTCCAAGCGGCTAATAATGTCTTGCAAGGCGCTGTGCAGGGTATTGCTGATTTGATCATCAATCCAGGTTTGATCAACGTCGACTTCGCTGACGTAAGAACAGTAATGTCAGAGATGGGCATGGCAATGATGGGCACAGGTGCAGCAACGGGTCCAGATCGCGCGCGCGAGGCCGCTGAAATGGCGATTCGCAGTCCGCTATTAGAAGACATCGATCTGCAAGGTGCGCGCGGTATCCTAGTGAACGTGAGTGCCAGCGAAAATCTTTCGCTCGGTGAGTTCAACGATGTGGGTGAGGCGATCGAAGAGTTTGCTTCTGAAGAGGCCACTGTCGTTGTCGGTACTGTCATCGATCCTAGCTTGGGCGATGAGGTGCGTGTCACGGTGGTGGCGACAGGCTTGGGTGGCAAGATGGAAATGCGTTTGGTTGAGCCAACAGCCACGCCCGCACAGCCAGCGATCCAACGCCCACAGGCCGAGGTCAACTACGATATTCCCACGACCATTCGCAAGGGAAATACCGTGTTGAAAGCTAGCCCTCAAGCGGCAACGCACGAGGCGGTAGCGGAGCCCAAAACGGATCTGGATTACTTGGATATTCCGGCGTTTTTGCGTCGCCAAGCTGACTAGTGAAGATGTCGGTGTGGGCCAAACGATTGTTTGGCCAGCCGCCAGCTTTACGTTAAAATAGATCACTTTTTGGATCGACAGGATCAAGCGAGCTTACGATGATTAGGCAGCGAACGCTGAAAAATTCTATCCGTGCCACGGGCGTGGGTCTTCACACCGGTAAAAAGGTGTACTTGACCCTCCGGCCTGCGCCGGTGGATTCCGGTATTATTTTTCGCCGGGTCGACCTTGATCCCGTTGTTGAAGTGAAAGCCCATGCCTTGAACGTGGGCGACACTACCATGTCGACAACACTGGTTAATGGCGATGTTCGGGTCTCTACGGTAGAGCACTTGCTCTCTGCGGTGGCTGGTCTAGGTATCGATAACGCCATTATCGATGTTAGTGCCGCAGAAATACCTATTATGGATGGTAGTG
>JBEAQQ010000126.1:0-7642 GCA_041163785.1 Pseudomonadota bacterium | reverse complement strand
CACGCGCTATTAGCGATGCGGTACCGATTCCTGTGATCGCCTCGGGCGGGGTGGGCAATCTACAGCACTTGGTTGATGGTGTGGTAGAGGGCGGTGCCGATGCGGTACTGGCGGCGAGTATTTTTCACTTCGGCGAGTACACCGTGCCCCAAGCCAAACAGTATATGCGCGAGCGCGGCGTTGAAGTTAGACTTTAGCGCGCTTGTTTGAGTGCCAAATAGTGCGACATACTCACCAGTGTGACGCCCTCGGCTGAAAGCGCCGCAAGGCGCTTTTTTAATACCCGCAAGGTGCTCGGGCGCGGGTGCCCAATAGCAATGGCAAAGCCACTCTCCAGCGCGGTATTGATGGCCGTGTCGAGTTGTTGATTGATGCTGTTCTCGTCGCTCTCATTGTCCAAAAAAACATGTCGACGATCGCTGGAAACCAGGCTGTCACGTGCGGCTTGTAAGGCTTCTGTCGCAGCGGATGTGCGGCTGTCGATAAAATACAATCCGTGGCTTTTGAGCACTTGCATGAGCCAGCGCATATGCGGGTAGCTCTGGGTCAGCTCACTTCCCATGTGGTTGTTGACACCGGCGGCCTGGGCAATCTCCGCAAGGTTGCTCTCTACTGCCGCTGCGAAGACCTCGCGCGACATGTCGGGGGTGAGTATCCCTTGGGTTGAGTAGCTTTTTGACTCGCTACTCATGGGCATGTGCACCAACACGTCCTTTTGCTTTTGTGCGGCTAATTCAGCGAGTGCTCGCGCGTGAGGTGTATGGGGAATAATCGCGACATTGACCTTGCCTTCCAGTGCGATGGCTTCTTCACCGCGGGCAAGGTTATTGCCTAGGTCGTCGACGATGATCGCCAGATAGGCCTCAGCGTAGCTCAGCGAGGAAAAAGTCAAACACAACGCAAGGCAGAGACGACGCATTATTCTGTGATGACAGCGGGCGCAGGCGTTAAGAGCTGCATGGCGCGCAATAGATGGTAGGCGTCTACCAACTGTGCGTCGTCGGGCAGGTCATTCTCTTGTGGTGCGTCGGTGTCCTCATTGGGGTTTTCTAGATGCCCCTTCAAGTCGGCTTCTTTGAGGCGTCGGCGTTTGTCTTGGCGGACCGGTCCGGCGGCGACGCTGATATCTGGGTCGATACCATGTGCCTGAATGCTGCGCCCAGAGGGAGTGAAGTAGCGCGATGTGGTCAGCTTCATGACCTGGTGTTCGTTGAGTGGAATCACGCTCTGAACTGAGCCTTTACCAAAGCTAGGGCTGCCGAGAATCACGCCGCGGCGGTGGTCTTGCAGGGCACCGGCAACAATCTCTGAGGCCGATGCCGAGCCGCCGTTGATGAGCACCACAATCGGCGCTTCTTGAATAGCGTCGCCCGGGGTGGCGGCATACTCAACGCGATTGTGGCCATCGCGGCCTTCGGTATACACCACCAAGCCCTGGTGAAGGAATAAATCACCAATGCCAACGGCGGCTTCAAGGAGCCCGCCGGGGTTGTTGCGTAGATCAATAATCAGGCCCTGCAGCGGTGCGTCTTGCTGCAAGGTATTCAGCGCTTCACTGACATCGGTAGCGGTGGTTTGCTGGAACTGTGCAATGCGGACATAGCCGATGTTGTGGTCAAGCATACGGCTGCGCACGCTTTGGACCTTAATGATGTCGCGGACGATATCGAAAGTGAGAGGTCCGTCTTCGCCTTCGCGCAAAACGGTGAGTTTGATGTGGCTACCCGGCTCGCCGCGCATCATGTCAATGGCATCGTCAACGTTCATGTCGACCACAGACTGTTCGTCGATATGGCTGATTAAGTCGCCACTCTGTAGGCCGGCATTTGCCGCAGGGGTATTGTCCATAGGGGCGATAATCTTAATCATGCCGCGCTCGGCGCCGACTTCAACGCCAAGTCCACCAAATTCGCCCGTGGTATTTTCTTCAAGATCGTCAACTTCGTCGTCCTGTAGAAAGCTCGAATGGGGGTCTAAGCCCATCAACATGCCTTCGATGGCCATTAACAAGAGTGTTCGATCATCGATGTCTTCTACGTAATTCTCACGAATTTGATGGAATACGTCGGCGAAGGTTTTGAGCTCTTCTAAGGGTAGAGTGCGACCCTCGCTTTCCAAAGGGGCCTCATGTTGCGCGCTTAACGGCGTCGCAGCAAAGGTAAAGCAGGCAAGGAGAAGGTGTATAAGGGTGCGGCGCATAAGTGTCGATCTCTTGAAGGTCGATTTATTATGCCGTGAGTTGCCGCCTTTGGCTACTTGCACCAAGCACTGGGATCAACGGCGACGCCGTTGCGGCGAATCTCAAAGTAGACGCTATCAACATCGCGCCCACCGCTGTTACCGAGTGTGGCAATGGCTTCGTTGGCATTCACCCAGTCGCCCAGGTTTTTTAGCAGCGACTGGTTGTTGGCGTACAGGCTCAAGTAGTCGCCGCCATGATCAAGAATAATCAATAAGCCGTACCCCTTTAACCAATCCGCAAAGACGACCCGCCCAGGGTGGACGGCTTTAATTTCGGTGCCAGCGGAGGCGGCGAGGGTAATCCCTTGCCACTGCATTTCGGCACTGCGCTTGCCGCCAAAGGCATTCAGCTTGCGCCCTTTTACTGGCCATTGAAGTTGGCCTTTGCGTGTCTCAAAGGGAGCGAAATCACTGGGAATGCTCATGTTGGCAATGGCTTCTTGCAAGGCCTCTAAAACATCTTGCAGCTGGGCTTGGTCTCGCCTTAGCTGGGCGAGCGCAGCTTGGTTGTTGGCGATATCCTTGTTAAGTGCGGTCACGGTGCGTTGGCGGTCGCGTTGCTGGGCGTTGAGCTCGTCGCGCTTGCTGATCAGCGTCGCTCGGCGGTCTTGTAGCTGTGCGCGGCTATTCGCTAATTTGGGCGCAATGGCGGCTAGTTCGGCTGCCGTCGTTTGATAGTTAGTAATCACTTCGCTGCGTGCTTCTCGCAGCCGGTCGTAGTACACCAGCGTACGAGCAATACTGGCAGGGTCTTCTTCGTTGAGAATTAATTTCAAGCGGCTCTGCCGTCCCATCGCATACACGGCTTGAATATGCTCGCGCAGCAATTGTCGCTGTTGCTGTTCTTTCTCTTGCAGGCGTTTTTGATCGGCTTCCAACTGAGTGATTTCGCGCTGATTGGCTTCAAGCTGGCGGTTGATAGTGCGGAGGGATTTATGCAGTTCGCCAATATTGCGCTCGGTTGTCTTCAGGGTGCGATTGAGCTTAGTGCGTTCGTTTTGCACATTCTCAAGGCGAGCTTGGGTGCTATCGATACTGGCTTTTACGGCCTGCAGTTTGCGTAGCGTATCCGCTTCGTCATCCTGTGCTATGGCGTGTTGCGCGGGAAGCCATAGACATGCCAGTACGGCTGAGATGACAATGGCTGCTGGCTTCCCTATGTTCATTAGACGATGAGCGAGCGGCCGGTCATTTCAGTGGGCTTCTCGACGTGCATCATGTGCAGCAGAGTGGGGGCAATATCACACAATTTGCCACCTTCAGGATCCAGCTTAGTGCCGTTGTCGCCCAAGTAGATCAAGGGTACCAACTCGGTGGTGTGCTGGGTGTGTTGTTGGCCTGACTCGTAGTCGAGCATCTGTTCGCAGTTGCCGTGATCGGCGGTAACAAGGCCGCGACCATTGACCGTTTTGAGCGCCGCCTCAATACGACCTACACAGGTGTCGAGCGCTTCTACAGCTTTGACGGCAGCATCAAAATTGCCGGTGTGTCCCACCATATCACCGTTGGCAAGGTTGCAAACGACGAGGTCAAACTCACCGCTTTCAATAGCGTCGACCAGTTTGTCGGTGACTTCGAAAGCCGACATCTCTGGCTTTAGATCGTAGGTGGCAACATCGGGCGAGGGCACAAGGATGCGTTGCTCACCGCGGTATTCCGCTTCACGGCCACCACTAAAGAAGAAGGTGACGTGGGCGTATTTTTCGGTCTCGGCGATGCGAAGCTGGGTCTTGTCGAGTTTTTCTAAGTACTCACCAAGGCTATTGGCGATGCCTTCGGGTGGGTAGGCGCAGCTGGTTTTCAAATCGGCTGAGTACTCGGTGGTCATGACAAAGTCAGCGAGTGCGAGAGGACGACGTTCAAACTTGTCGAAGCTCGGGTCGACAAACACCTGCGTGAGCTGGCGGGCGCGATCGGCGCGGAAATTCATAAATAAAACGCTGTCACCATCCTGCAGTGTGGTGGCTTGATCGCCAATCACGGTCGCCGCAACAAACTCATCGTTTTCATCGCGGCTATAGGCGGCGTCGAGAGCGCTTACAGCGTCGGCATATTGGTAATCGGCGACGCCGTTGACGATTAATTGATACGCTTTTTCTACACGGTCCCAACGGTTGTCGCGATCCATAGCGAAGTAGCGGCCAATCATGCTGGCAATACGACCCACGCCAAGATTGTCGAGGTGCTGTTGTAGCTTCTGCAGTGAAGCTTTGGCACTGCGTGGAGGCGTGTCGCGCCCATCCAAGAAGGCGTGGATATAAATCGCCCTAGCACCGCGCTGTGCGGCGAGGTCTACTGCGGCAAGGATATGGTTCTCGTGGCTGTGAACCCCGCCCGGTGAAAGCAGTCCGAAAATATGTACGGCTTTGCCTCGTGAAACGGCGCTGTCGATCGCTCCGGTAAACGCCGGATTGGTAAAGAACGCGCCGTTATCGATCTCGGTGTCGATACGGGTGATGCTCTGATAAATAATGCGACCAGAACCCAGACTCATATGGCCCACTTCAGAATTGCCCATCTGGCCTTCCGGTAGGCCCACATCAAGGCCCGATCCTGAAATCAGTGTGTGCGGTGCTGTTGCCCATAGACGATCGATATTGGGTGTATTGGCGTGCGCTATGGCATTGGCATCAGTGTCCTCGCGGTAGCCGAAGCCATCCAAAATGATAAGGGCCGTCGTTTGTTTTTTGTTGCTCATGAAGTATGTAAACCGAGATAGGGTGAATCAAGGCTTAAAATTTTACCTTATATAGCCCCCTTTGCCCACGCGTTTGCATACGAATAGTTGGGTGCGTGCCTGTCTCGGTGTATACTTGGCCGCTTTCAACGCACGCCGAGAGTAATGCATGGAATTGTTTATTGAATTTTTAGGTCGTGAGTGGGCACTGGTTGGCTCACTGATGATTCTTGTTGCCTTGATGATTTTTAACGACAGCCGTCGTAGCGGTACCATGGTGCCCCCACAAATCGCCTCGGGTATCGTCAACAAACAAGATGGCGTATTTGTCGATGTGCGTGAAGCCAAAGACTTCCGCGCGGGCCATGTGGCCGGCTCGGTTAATATTCCCTTCAGCAAATTCAAGGACTCTCTGTCTGAGCTGGAGAAATACCGCGGCAAGCCCATTGTTTTGATCTGTAAGTTCGGTCAAACCACCGGCGCCGCTGGCAAAATGCTAGTGGCAGCAGGTTTTCCAGAAGTCTACCGTATGACTGGTGGCTTAACGGAATGGGAAAATTGCCGTTTCCCAACGGTGAAAAAATAACGTGTCGGTTGTTATTTATTCCACGGCTGTTTGTCCCTACTGCGTTCGCGCCAAGCGATTGCTAGAGATGAAGGGCGTGGCATACCAAGATATTCGCGTCGATATCGAACCACAACGACGCCAGGAAATGATACAGCGCTCGCAGCGCTACACTGTGCCGCAAATCTGGGTGGGCGATGTCCATGTGGGCGGCTGTGATGATTTATTTGCGCTTGAATCGCGCGGCGAATTAGATCGCTTGCTCAGCAACGCTGGGTAGCAACAACAAGGAAAAAACCATGTCAGAAGAAACTGTAAACTTGAACCCAGGTGCGGGCGCACCCGAAGCACAACAACAATTTGGTATTCAACGCGTGTATTTGAAAGACTCGTCGTTTGAAACCCCATTGGGTGCTGAAGCCTTCCTGCAAGAGTTCCAGCCTAAAATTAATCTCGACCTCAACACCAAAAACCAGCGCCTCGACGACAAGAACTTCGAAGTGGTTTTGTCGCTGACTGTGACCGCCGTCTTCGGTGAGGGCGACAACGCGAGAACAGCGTTTTTGGTGGAAGTACAGCAAGCGGGTATTTTCATTATCGACGGCTTTGAGCCTGCTCAAGCGCACCAAATGCTCGGCACGGTTTGTCCTAACATACTGTTCCCTTACGCGCGCGAAGCGGTTGATAACTTCGTGACTCGCGGTGGTTTCCCTGCCTTGATGTTGGCGCCCGTCAACTTCGATGCGCTGTATGTATCAGCTATGCGTCAAATGGCCGAGCAGCAAGCTGCACAAGCACAGCCGACGGAAGGCGCAGAATAAGTCCTATAGCCCGGGCGGCTACACGCCGCCTGGGTATCCCAACTGTCCCCACGCTTCGTAGAGCATCACCGAGGCGGCATTCGAAAGGTTCATCGACCTAGATTCAGCAAGCATTGGCAGTCGCAGCACGCGATCCGCCGGTTGAGCTAGCATCCACTCAGGCGGTAAGCCCTTGGTCTCTTGACCGAACAACAGCGCATCACCCTCTTGAAACTGCATGTCGCTGTGGCGCATTTTTCCCTTTGTACTGATCGAGAAAATCCTTGCATTGGGGAGCGCTGCGACCACCTCATCAAGGCTGTCGTACTGCTGTACATTGGCCCATTCGTGGTAATCCAGTCCAGCCCGACGAAGACGCTTATCGTCCAACTCAAAGCCCAGTGGGCGCACAAGGTGTAACTGAGCACCAGTGTTGGCACACAAGCGGATAATATTGCCCGTATTGGGCGGTATTTCAGGGCGGTATAAAATAATGTGAAGCATAGGTTTAGGGCGTATCAAAAGTGCGCACGATGGCGGAAAGTTCGTCGAAATGGCTAAACTGTGGCGGGCTATCATCCGCGCCAGACCAGTCCTCATGGTTGGGGTTGTACCACAGGACAGGTATGCCTAGTTGGCGAGCGCCCGCTATATCGTGGTCGGGGTGATCGCCGATATGTAGCATCTGCTCAGGCTGGCAATTGGCGTGCTTGAGTGCGGCCTGGAAGGGTAGTGGCCCCGGTTTGTTCTGCGCCACTTTTTCAGCGGCGATGGCAAAATCAAAGTAGCGACCCAGCGGGGTCAAAAACACATTGGCGTTGCCGTTGGTAATCACGCCCAGTGTGTAGTGCCCTCGCAACTCTGACAGCGCTGTGTCTACGCCTTCAAAGGGGAAGACATGTTGGCGTGCGCGTAGAAAAATATCAAAGGCACGGTGGCTGTGGCGTCGCGCTTGAAGTCGCTTATGGCCCTGCTGCTCAAGTAGGTGGGTCATAACTCGACGGCGCAGTTCGCTAATATGGTGCGCTAGCTCGGGGTTGTTCTGCAGCAGAAGACGACGCGTCTCAAATAGCTGTGCGCGCGGCACGGCAGCGAGTTCAGGCAGGTGTTGCGTCAACCAGTCGTGAAAGGTGCGCTCGGCGTGATCGATGGTTTTGGCTGTGTGCCAAAGTGTCTCGTCTAGATCAAAACTGATGGCTTTAATACTCACGAGTCTTCCCCTCGGCGTTTGCGAGCCCGTGGATGGGCATTGTCATACACTTTGGCGAGGTGTTGGAAATCTAAGTGGGTGTAAATTTGCGTGGTAGAAATATCGGCGTGCCCAAGGAGTTCCTGCACATTGCGTAAGTCACCACTGGA
>JBEAQQ010000125.1:0-4983 GCA_041163785.1 Pseudomonadota bacterium | reverse complement strand
GCAGTGAGTTTGGCGATGTGCGCAGCGGTAATTTTACGCGCCAACAGCGAAATAATATGGCGCGGTTTTCCTTGCGCTTCAACCCATTGCTGATAGCGTTCCTCAGCGATCGGTTCAAACTTCACACGCAAACCCATCTCATGGGTGCGAAACAGAATCTCCTTAATGATCACTGAGGTTTCCGCCGCGAGGGGCACCTCGATGAGTATTCCCAACGATAGCGAATCATGGATCACGGCCTGGCCGATATCGAGCACATTAACGCCCTGCTCTGCCAAAATCGCGGTAATCGTGCTGGTGATACCAGGCTGGTCAAGCCCAGATATGTTGATCAGAAGAATTTCTCGCATGGCCCTGAGTTTTCTCGAAAAAAATCTATTCTACCGCTTGTCTATCCACGGCGCACTAGCTGCGGCAAAATTCCTTGCGGCACCGGTCATTCCTAACGTTATAATGACGCCACTAGGGAAGACGAACACCATGACTAATTTCTTCGAAAAATTACCACTTGAGGACCGACTCGCGGCGATTGGCACGTCGGTCTTCGTCGTGCTAGGCCTTGTATTTGGAGCGCTGCAATACCAGCAAAATGCCTCGCAGACCTCAGACATTAGCGCCCAACTTGGCGAGCAAATCAGTCGCCAGTTGGCCAGCCAAATTCGCTACGACGTCTTCAACAGCGACGCCCTTTCGATGGCCGCCGTGTTAAATGAAACCATCAGTGCACCGACCATAAGTCGTGCGGCGATTATTTCTCTGGACGGCGAGATCATTGCCGCCGCCGATAAAGACCTGCCATTCGATATTGAAAGTCCGGCCTATCGCCAAGAAATCGCGACGGAAGATAGCATTATTGGCTACGCCGAAGTAGTGCTAGATCACACCCCCCAAAAGGCCTTGCAGCGCCGACAAATCATGGTGCAAGTGGTGCTATTGTTCGCTAGTTCGCTGCTGTGTTTCCTGATTCTTAGACTACTGAGTGGCAAAGTGAGTCAGTGGTTGCGAGACATCAGCCTTCGCCTGAGTCAACAACAGCCTTCGCCCGACTACCCCCACGACGACGCGCTAGGCGACCTGCTTATTCAATTGTTTGGCGCCAAACAAGAAGAGAGCGAAGACCCAAGCCTAGCAGGGCGCACTGTGATTGCGGTAAGGGTACACGAATGGAGCAAAATGAATCGCCAATTGGATCGCGCCTTGCTAGAGCAAATTGCACGCGAACTTGAATACATCGTCAGTGATGTTGCCGATCGGCTTCTTTTGCAATGGGAACACGCCGCAGGCGGCTTCGATATCAGCCTTACGCCACAGGAGTTTGATGTCGCCAGTGCCACTGACACCATGGTTGCCGCCAGCTTACTGCTGCGCTTACACCAGCATGTCGCCCAACAGCGTATGCGCGAAGGCAAGGTGGATTTCTCTATTGCAGTGGGCATTGGTGAACTCATTCCACCCGCCGCCGCCACCCAACGGCGTCAACCGACACTCACTGCCCAATTGCCCGCACTCGCCAAGCAGCAAGCCCACTACCTTGCCAGCATGGCAGACGAAAATAGCATTTCGGTCAGTGAACGCTTCGTGGAAGCATGGTCACTCGCCAGCGCTCTGGCAGATACACGCCCTGCTGAACGCACGCGAGCTGCGCTTGCCTGCTCGGGCCTTTTACCCCCCTATGACGACATCGTGGAGCAACACCTGCAAGCGATCTTAAAAATTAGGCTCTAGCTGCCTATATCGCCGGCGCGACGCCAACCGCCTAGATCTCCAAGCACTACAAAACTGGGGTTAATACGGTCGGCGCGCTGACCGTATCGGAGTGGCTGACCTTGCAAATCTACCACCGCACCGCCCGCCGCCTCGACAATAGCCTGCCCCGCGGCACTGTCCCACTCCCCCGTTGGCCCTAGGCACGGGTAAATGTCGGCCAAACCTTCTGCAATGTGCGTCAACTTCAACGCACTTCCCAATGTCACAGTTGAAATTCCATGCTCGGCGACCAAAGAGGATGCCGCCAAAAAATCCAACGCCGGCTGCGCTCGGCGACGACTCACCGCCGCCACTAGGTCGTGACCAACGGCGCGGCAATGTAAGTTAGATCGACCAGTCGCTGACTCGACAAAGGGCGCAACGCCCCGGCCACCGCAGTAAAATTTTCCACTCACCGGGGCATACACCACGCCAAAAATAGTGCGATCACCTTCAATGAGCGCAATATTAATGGTGAATTCTCCGGTTCTCTCGATAAATTCACGGGTGCCATCCAGCGGGTCAATCAGCCAGTAACGCGCACCCTTAGGCACAACGAAATGGCGTGGATCGCTCTCTTCTGAGACGATGGGTAAACGCGGCTGCAATGTAGCAAGTGACGCCACCAAGAAGCCATGCGATGCCATATCGGCGTCGGTTAAAGGGGAATTGTCATGCTTTCGGGTAACTTCAACATCCTCGGCGGCGCGATAAAAATTGAGCACCACATCACCCGCCGAACGACATATAGCGTATAACTGTTGCAGCCACTCAGCCGGTATGTCGAATCCGCTGTCAGACAAATTTCACCTCGTTTCACTGAACGAGACATTGTAACCCTTTAACGACAGCGCGGTCGCCTCATTTTCATGTAGAGTGCGTTCACATACCCTGCAATATGGTATGATGCGCCCCCTCTAAAAGCGTGGTAACTATGATTAATTGGGATGAAATAGATACAGTCTTGCTCGACATGGATGGCACCTTGCTCGACCTGCACTACGACAATTTTTTTTGGATGAGCTATCTTCCCAAGCACTATGCCAAGCTGAAGCGCATCAAACGTTGGGAGGCCTGGGCTGAACTTGAAAAAATGATGCAAGAGACCCGTGGCACCTTACCCTGGTATAGCCTAGACCACTGGACGGATAAACTCGGCATCGACATCCCGACCTTGAAGCGAGAGATTGCCCACATGATTGAAATTCGCCCCTTTGTGGCGGAATTTCTTACCCAGCTAAAGCGGCACGGCAAAACCCTGTATTTGGTGACCAACGCGCACAACAAAACGCTGGCGATTAAAGCCGAGCAAACAGGCATCGATCGCTGGTTTGACCGCGTGGTGGTATCACATGACCTCGGCCTACCCAAGGAAGACCCTGAGTTTTGGCATCGTATGCGTGCATTGCACCCCTTCGACCCCGCTCGCAGCCTACTCATCGACGATACCGAGAGCGTACTTGAATCGGCCAAGAAGGCGGGGATAGCCCATTTACTAACACTGCTCCAGCCAGACAGTCACAAAAGCCTGCGCGATCAAACGCTTTTCCGCGGCATCCACCACTTTGATGAAATCCTCCCAGGACAGCTGCCGTGACAGACAAGGTACGCTTAGATAAGTGGCTATGGGCAGCGCGTTTTTTTAAAACCCGCAGCCTCGCCAAAGCCGCCATCGAAGGCGGCAAGGTGCGCTACGACGGTGCCAGTTGCAAGGTCAGCAAAGAGGTACAAATCGGCGCCACACTCACCATTCGCCAGGGCTGGGACGACAAGGTTGTCGAGGTCCTCAGTCTGTCAGATCAACGTCGTGGTGCGCCCGAGGCACAAGCGTTGTACCGTGAGACCGACGAAAGCATAGCCGCGCGCCAACAAACCGCCCAGCAACGCAAATTAACCAGCGCGGGCATGGCGGCGCCGGCCTCGCGGCCAAGCAAAAAAGACCGACGTCAAATTCACCGTTTCAAACAGAGCAACGATTTCGAATAGCGAGAACACCATGGCAAGCCAAGACCAAATCCTAAGATTCATGTTTGACGATACCGATATTCGTGGCGATGTCGTCACATTGGAAACAAGCTATCAAACCGCTGTCACCAGCCACAACTACCCCAGTGGGGTAGCAAATTTACTCGGTGAATTTGTGGCCGCCGCCGTGTTGCTGAGCACCACCATAAAATTCGCCGGCAGTGTCATTCTGCAAGCTCGCAGCGAGGGCCAAGTGCCCACCATCATGGCTGAATGCACCAACGACCTTCGCATTCGCGCCATTGCTCGGGACGCTGAAGGTGCGACCAGTGACGATTTTCGTGATTTATTGGCCGGGGGCACGTTGGCCATCACTATCGACCCCGTCAAAGGTCAGCGCTACCAGGGTATCGTCCCTCTTAGCGGTGGTAGTCTAGCGGAGTGCCTCGCCGAATACTTTGCGCAATCTGAGCAATTGAACAGCCTGTTTTGGCTCGCCGCCGACGGGCGTCGCTGCGGTGGCTTTATGCTACAGGAATTGCCACCTAGCGCGGGGGTATCCAAGCAACAACGCGAGCAACAATGGGAACACTTTTCTAAATTAGCCCAAACCATTACCGCTGAAGAGTTACTCAATCTAGAGCACCAAGAGCTGCTGTACCGACTTTACCACGAAGATAAGGTGCGCTTGTTCGATAACCGCGAAGTGCGTTTTGGCTGCAGTTGTTCAGAGACACGAACACGGGAATTGATTCGTAGCATTGGTCGCAGCGAGGCAGATGCGATTATTGCCGACGAGGGCATTATCCAGGTGCTGTGCGAGTTTTGTAACCACGACTACCAGTTCGATAGCGCGGCTGTCGCCGAGATTTTCGACGAGCCTGATCAGGCCGTTCACTAACGCCATCATCCATCTGAATGTAGGCCATTGAGAAATACGACTTAGCAGAACCCAAAAAAGTTGTCATACTGTCTTCCAACATCTCTTAGAAGATGACTAAGTGCCTTTATAAAGGGCCGATTAGTCTGTAAAGACATCACGAAACAGGAAACAGCAATGACTCACCAACTGGATAGCATTACGGTGCACACCGATCTGTGCCCCTCTGAACTCGTTGAAGCTGCACTACAGCGTGGCGAAGGCTACCTCGCCGACAATGGCGCCCTCGTTGTGACGACGGGCAGTCGCACAGGCCGCTCAACCAACGACCGTTTTATTGTGCAAGAACCTTCGACCGAAGATGCGATCGATTGGGGCAGCGTAAACCGCCC
>JBEAQQ010000124.1:0-6539 GCA_041163785.1 Pseudomonadota bacterium | reverse complement strand
CGTAATGTAAAACTTATTATTTCTGCTGCTGTGGGGCTGACGGAATTGTATGCGGGTGGTAAACTAGATTTCGAATTTCAGCGGACGCAGAGCCGTCTGTTAGAGATGCAGTCGACCGAATTTTTGGCGCGACCTCATAGGCCGTAAACCACCACGGCAACATTTACTAATTATTAATAGAAGAGTGTTGATCTATGCGAATTCCTCGTGTAGTATTCGCGCTCTTTTTTACCGCAGTGTCTTTGGGGCGAATTTAAATGAAAACCTATAGTGCGAAAGCTGAGTCCGTTCAACGTGACTGGTATGTTGTAGACGCCGAGAATAAGACGTTGGGTCGCCTGGCTAGCGAAATTGCGCACAGATTGCGCGGTAAGCACAAGCCTGAGTACACACCACACGTTGATACTGGTGACTACATTGTTGTTGTTAATGCCGATAAAATTACTGTTACTGGCAATAAAACAAAAGATAAGATGTATCACTTCTCAACCGGTTATATCGGCAACCTGAAGTCATTCTCATTTGATAAATTGTTGGACCGTGCTCCTGAGCGCGTTCTGCAGTTGGCAGTTAAAGGTATGTTGCCACGTAGCCCTCTGGGTCGTGCAATGTTGAAGAAGCTGAAAGTGTATGCTGGTAACGAGCATCCACACGCCGCTCAGCAGCCACAAGAATTGAATATTTAACGGAAGTACGAATATGTCAGCCACACAATACTATGGCACCGGTCGTCGCAAGACCTCTACTGCTCGCGTATTCCTGAAGTCAGGTTCGGGTCAAATTACTGTAAACAAGCGTTCACTGGATCAATACTTTGGTCGCGAAGTTGCCCGCATGATCGTTCGTCAACCGCTCGAATTGGTTGAGATGAGCGACAAGTTCGACATCAACGTGACAGTTGCCGGTGGTGGTAGCTTTGGTCAGGCTGGTGCGATCCGTCACGGTATCACTCGCGCTCTGATGGAATACGATGAAGGTCTGCGTTCTTCACTGCGTAAAGCAGGTTTCGTAACTCGCGATGCTCGTGAAGTTGAGCGTAAGAAAGTTGGTCTTCGCAAAGCGCGTAAGAAGCCACAGTTCTCAAAACGTTAATTCGTTTTTTGTACATGCAAAAGCGTCCATGGCTTGGGTCTTGGGCGCTTTTTTTTTAGCATTAAAAATTAATTGAATTGCGTGTAAATTTACCCGCATTTCATGTGGTTTTCTTGTTATAATCACGCGGTTTTATTACTATGCAGGCCTTTTTAGGGGCTTGTAGGCTGCCTGTGGCAGTTTTTGGATTAGATTGGCATTTCCTTTAGGGGGTTTTTCAATGAGCAGTGAGGGTGTAAACACCACAAGACGCCGTTTTCTTGCGACTGCAACTTCGGTTGTGGGTGCGGGCGGTGTAGTCGGCGTTGCCGTACCTTTCGTAGGATCTTGGAATCCAAGCGCGAAAGCGAAAGCGGCAGGTGCTCCGGTCAAATTTGACGTGAGTAAATTAGAAGTGGGTCAAATGGCCGTGGTTGAATGGCGCGGTAAGCCCGTTTACGTCATGCGTCGTTCAGAGAGCGATCTTGCTTCCCTTGAGGGCCTTGATAGTCACCTGAAAGATCCTGCGTCTAGTACGTCTGATCAGCCCGCTTATGTGTCGGGTCGCGAGCGCGCGATTCGCCAAGACATTATGGTCATGGTTGGTCTGTGTACTCACCTAGGTTGTGCGCCTAAGTTCAAGCCTGAGGTGGGTTCTGTGCCAACACCTGACGGTAGCGAGTGGATTGGTGGTTTTTTCTGTCCGTGCCACGGTTCGATGTTTGACTTGGCGGGGCGTGTATACAAAGGTGTTCCCGCGTCAGAGAATCTGGTAGTTCCCCCTTATATGTATGAATCTGATGGCGTCATCGTCATTGGTGTAGATCAGGAGGCAGCATAATGAGTAAGTTGTTGATGGGTCTCGTTGATTGGGTTGATGCGCGTCTGCCAATCGTTCGCGCTTGGGATACCCACATGGGCAAATACTATGCCCCGAAAAACTTTAACTTCTGGTACTACTTTGGCGTTTTGTCTCTGTTGGTATTGGTAAACCAGTTGTTGACCGGTATTTGGTTGACGATGAACTACACGCCGAGTGCTGAGGGTGCGTTTGCATCTGTCGAGTACATCATGCGCGATGTTGATTACGGCTGGATACTTCGCTACATGCACTCAACCGGTGCGTCGGCCTTCTTTATCGTAGTGTACTTACATATGTTCCGTGCTTTGTTGTACGGATCTTACCAGAAGCCGCGTGAATTGATCTGGTTGTTCGGTATGGTGATCTTTGTTGCCCTTATGGCTGAGGCCTTTGTAGGCTACGTATTGCCTTGGGGTCAGATGTCATACTGGGGTGCGCAGGTTATTATTTCACTGTTCTCGGCGATCCCTGTGATTGGTGATCCGTTGGTAGAGTGGATCCGTGGTGACTACCTGATTTCTGGCATTACCTTGAACCGCTTCTTCGCGTTGCACGTTGTGGCTCTGCCCATCGTCCTGTTGGCGCTTGTTGTGCTGCACATTTTGGCGCTTCACGAAGTGGGTTCTAATAACCCAGATGGCGTGGAAATTAAGAAAAACAAAGATGAAAACGGCATTCCGTTGGATGGTATTCAGTTCCATCCTTATTACAGTGTGCACGATATCCAAGCGATTGTTGTGTTCCTGTTTGCGTTCTGCGGCATTATATTCTTTGCGCCAGAGATGGGCGGTTACTTCCTTGAGTTCGCCAACTTTGAAGTGGCTGATGGTCTGAAGACTCCCGCGCACATCGCGCCTGTTTGGTACTTCACTCCCTTCTATTCTGTGTTGCGTGCGGTTCCCGATAAGCTGTTGGGCTTCATTGCCTTTGGTGCATCGGTGGTGATCTTGTTCCTGTTGCCGTGGTTGGATCGTAGCCCTGTGCGTTCGATTCGCTACAAAGGTACGGCGTCTAAGGTGATGTTGGTTGTCTTCACAGCGGCCTTTATTATCCTGGGCGTATTGGGTGTGAAATCACCTACCCCTGCGCGTACCCTGTTGGCTCAGATCTGTACAGTGATCTACTTTGGCTTCTTTATCACTATGCCCATCTGGACTTCGATGGAGAAAACCAAGTCTGCGCCTGAGCGTGTGACAATGGATGGTGGTATGGGCTTCTGGAAGTCTGTGGGTGCCTTCTTCTTGATCATGGCGCTAGCGATTATTCCCTTGAAGGCGGTGGGTTCTGAGTCTGAGCATGCTTGTGGCACGATCGAATGCGATGCGTTTGAAGCCAATATGGACGATAAAGCGTCACTGCAAAGTGGTCTTAATACTTACATGAACTACTGCATGGGCTGTCACAGTCTGCAGTACAGCCGCTATATTCGCGTGGCAGACGATCTGGGTATTCCCCACGACATCATGGAAGCGAACGTGATTTATGACGACGCGAATATCGGTGCATTGATGAACAATGCGATGCCCAAGCCCTTGGCAAAAAAGTGGTTTGGTGCGGCGCCTCCAGATCTGACCTTGGTGGCTCGTGCGCGCAATCCTGAGTGGCTTTATACCTATCTACGTACGTTCTACAAGGATGAGAAGCGTCCCTACGGTGTGAATAACAAGGTATTCCCTGCTGTTGGTATGCCGCATGTCTTCCTTGATCTGCAAGGTATGCAGGAGTGTGCAATGGGTCCTGTGCGTGCCGCTAATGGAGGCATCAAGCGCGATCCGCTGACAGGTGAGGATATTTTGGAAGCGGAGTGCGGTCGCTTGGTGGTGACCCAGCCCGGTAGCCAAACGCCTGAGGAATTCGATAAAACCGTTTACGACCTGGTTAATTTTTTGGAGTACGTCGCCGAGCCTATGCAGCAAGAACGTAAGCGCATTGGTATTTATGTGATGTTCTTCTTGGCGATTTTCTTTGTCTTCGCTTGGTTGCTCAACCGCGAATACTGGAAAGACGTCCACTAATCAATTGAGCTTGCGGCCGTGCTTTAGGGTGCGGCCGTTTTTGCGTTTTAAGGAGTGTATTTCTCATGGGTGTTGTGACTAAACGCTCTTCAATGACTTTCTTCTCTGACAGTGAGAGCCATTACAGCCACCGAGTGCGCATTGTACTGGCAGAAAAAGGTGTTACTGTTGATATCATTGAAGTGGACTCGCAGCAGCAAATGCCTGCTGATGTGACTGATAATAATCCCTATGGTGATTTGCCAACGCTGATTGATCGCGAGTTGGTGTTGTATGAATCTAAGGTGATGATGGAATACCTCGATGAGCGTTTTCCGCATCCGCCGCTATTGCCGGTATACCCTGTAGCACGTGCAGAAAATCGTTTGTATATCTATCGCATCGAGCGTGATTGGTGCGTATTGGTTGATGAGATTTTGTCGGGCAGCAATGCTAAAAATGTAGAAAAAGCACGCAAGCAGTTGCGTGATAGTTTGGTGACGATTGCACCAATCTTTGCCGAAAAGCCTTTCTTCATGAGCGATGAGTTCACGCTAATTGATTGCTGCTTAGCACCCATCTTGTGGCGTTTGCCTGTGCTCGGTATCGAAATTCCAAGTACTAAGCAAACATTGCCATTGTTGCAGTACATGGCGCGTTTGTTTGAGCGTGAGGCTTTCAAAGAGAGTCTGACTGAGCAAGAAAAAGAGATGCGTGATCTCGCTGGGAAGTAATAGTGCTTTCTAGTCGCCCTTATTTGCTTGAGGCGCTGTACCGTTGGATAGTGGACAGCGACTGCACCCCTCATATTTTGGTGGATGCCGAAATTGAGGGGGTGCAAGTGCCTCAGCAGTTCGTTAAGGACGGTCAAATTATTTTAAACATATCAACTTCGGCTGTGCAGAATTTCCATATGGATGCAGACGGGGTGTCTTTCTCGGCGCGTTTCGCTGGCGTGCCACAACAAGTCTTTGCCCCTATTCCTGCTGTGCTAGGTATCTACGCGCGGGAAAATGGTCAGGGTATGGTTTTCGAGGATGAGTACGACGCTTCTGATGAGGAGGTTGTGCCTGATCCTCAGCCGCCAAAACCTGCGGGTGGTCGTCCCAGTCTCAAGGTCATTAAGTAATCTGGTTGGCGCGACGAGGTGTCGCGCCCACAGGTGTGCTTATTCAATAATCTCAAATATTTTGACAACCTTTCTGACGCCGGAAGTATTGCGTGCTATATCGGCAGCGCGTTCGGCCTCGTCATTTGTCACCAAGCCCATGAGGTAGGTCGCACCATTCTCGGTAATCACCACAACACGGTCGGACTGAACGGCTTCAGCAATTAAAAGTTTGCTTTTGATTTTGCTGGTGATCCAGGTGTCATTGGCTTTGGCAAGCGTGGAGACGGGACCTGCGATTTCTAACTCGTTGTGCACGCGGCGTACTTTTCTTGTCTTCTGGGCAATGTCGGTGGCTGTGGTCTTGAGGTCCTCGGTGGGTACTTGTCCAACGAGCAAAACAACGCCATTGTAGGCGTGCACGTTGACGTGTGCGGCGTCGAAGGTTGCATCGGTTTTACTTAAATTAACTTCGATTTTGGTTTCAATATCGTTGTCGTCCATAGCGGTACCCCGGGTTCGGCGCCCGTAATCCTCGTGTAGCGGACCGTCGGTGGTGGCAGAGATAATGCTGCTGCAGCCGCCCAATAGCAGACTGCATGATATAAGGCTGGCTAGAAGAATGCGCATGAAAAATCCTTAATGGTTAAAAAGTATGTGTTCAATTTGCTCGGTTATAGCACTGACAACAAGAAGTTCGATTTGTTGCAATACAGCCTGGTTGTCGCATTCGATACCGACAGAAACATCGAGTTCGCCAAGTAGCGACAGAATATTTTGGCTGCTATTGGGGTGAATGACAATGACGCTAACGGCGCGTTCATGGGCGGTTTGTATAGCGGCATTGAGATTCGAGTACTGCTGGTCGCTATCAATGACCATGAGGCAATCGCCGGATTGGGCTAGTGCGCGTAACTGTCTGGCGTAAACTTCGTTGTACTTATAGCGATGACTAATACCACTGATGGTGGTGGCGCTGTCGTTAAGACAAAACGCAGGGAGTGCGGGGCGCTCTTGTTTTGTGTGGTTGAGCATTTGTTGGCAAAACATTTGGGCTATTGTGCCCCCAAAGCCGTTGCCACAGGTAAATATTTTGTTGTCGTTGAGTATGGTGTTGGCGAGCAATTGCACGGCGGGTGCGATGCTATCTGGAAGGCTGTCCATGTTATTCAGCAAGGTATCTAAATGTAGCTGAAAGATGTTGGTAGACGAAGATTCCATTTATATTCCTTTAGTTCGCCTCAAAGGCGGCCTCAATAATATCGATTTGCGCGCCGCGTTGATCGGTGATGACGCTTGCGACATCGAAGCGTATTGGTGCAGTATGCCAAAAGGGGTGTGTGTTGAGGAAGTGTTTAAGGCATCTAATAATTTTTTGTTGTTTGTTTTTGGTAACACTTTCCGCGGGTGTGCCGAATAAGCAGCTGCTGCGAGCTTTGACTTCTGTCACGATGAGCTGGCCGCGCCACTCGCTGAGGATGTCAATTTCCCCGAATCGGCTGTG
>JBEAQQ010000123.1:0-15755 GCA_041163785.1 Pseudomonadota bacterium | reverse complement strand
ATTGGCGAACTGGCATCATGAAAAATACACAACTGACAACTTCAACGCCGTTGGCAAATGACCAACTGAATGATCTTTTGGCCTTAACAACGCGTCTTAGCCCTATCCAATTGGCCTGGGTAAGCGGCTTTCTTGCCGGGCAGCAAGCCGAAATTTTCAATCAACAGAGCACATTGCAAGCACCACAGTCATCTGCCGCCGCCACCCGCATGACAATTTTAGTGGGATCGCAAACCGGCAATGCGCGTTCTGTAGCGAACCAATTGGCCGCACAAGCCGCGCAACAAGGCTTGCCCCACCAGTTGCTGAACATGGCCGATTTCAAGCCGAATAAGCTGAAGAGCGAGACCTTTGTGGTATTGGTGGTAAGTACCCACGGTGAGGGCGAGCCACCAGATGATGCCCTTGAGCTATACAAATTCTTACACGGCAAAAAAGCGCCCAAGCTCGACGGCTTGCAGTTCAGTGTTTTCGCCTTGGGCGATGCGAGCTATGAGTTCTTCTGCAAAACCGGCCACGACTTCCATAACCAGCTCACCCACTTGGGCGCGACGGCATTACTGCCAGTGGTGGAATGCGATGTGGAGTTTGAACAGCCCGCGGTGGCTTGGAGTAAAGACGTGTTGAGCTTGCTTGCCGAGCAGCAAGACCAAACGTCTGCACAGCCACTCGCTTCGGTGACGCCTATCAATGGGCAGGCACTCAGCAAATACAACCGCAGCCATCCCTTTGCCGCGGAGATTCTCGCCAACCAAAAAATTACCAGTCGCCATGCCAGCAAAGACGTGCGCCATATTGAACTGTCATTGGCGGGTTCAGAATTAACCTACCAACCTGGCGATGCACTGGGGGTATGGTTTAGCAATGACCCCGCCGTGGTAGAAGGCATCATTAATGGTTTGGGGCTTTCTGCTGACGCGAAGGTTGAATTCAATGGCCAGCAAGGTAGCTTGGGCGAGATACTGCGCGAGCACGTCGAGCTGAGTTTGCTCACGCCGAACATCGTGCAGAGCTACAGCGAGCTAGCTGACAACGACGCATTGAGCGCCATTGTGGCTGACAAAGAGGCTCTGCGCCAGCTGATAGATACTTATCAATTGCTCGACCTGGTAAAACAGTATCCCCTGACAATCGACCCCCAGACCTTTGTCTCACTGCTGCGACCCTTGGCACCACGCTTGTATTCGATTGCTAGCGCGCAAAGCGAAGTGGAAGACGAAGTGCACCTTACCGTGGCCAAAGTGGCCTATCACGCTCACGGTGAAGACCATCTAGGCGCCGCCTCGGGCTTTTTGGCCGAGCGCGTGGACAGCGATGGCGACGTGAAGGTTTTCATTCAGCCCAACACGCATTTCCGCCTGCCGCAGAATCCAGCGATCGACATCATTATGATTGGCCCCGGTACCGGTATTGCGCCATTCCGTGCGTTCTTACAAGAGCGCGAAGCCACCGAGGCCACGGGCCGCAACTGGCTGTTCTTTGGCAATCAGCATTTCCTCGACGATTTCTTGTACCAAGCCGAACTGGTGAAGTACCGCGATCAAGGCGTGTTGACGCATTTCGATGTGGCGTTCTCGCGGGATCAAGCTGAAAAAGTGTACGTGCAACAGCGCCTGCTTGAGCGGGGTGCCGAGGTGTATCAATGGCTCGAGTCTGGCGCCCACCTCTACATTTGTGGCGATGCCACACGCATGGCAAAAGACGTGCACAGCGCACTGCTTGAGGTAGTAAAAACCCACGGCCAGCGCGATAGCGCCGCCGCCGAAGCCTATTTAGAACAATTGCGAGCGGACAAACGCTACCAGAAGGACGTGTACTAATGAGCAAAAAATTAGCGGTGAACGAAGGCTTAAAAACGGCCAGTAACTACCTGCGCGGCACGATTAAAGAAGGCTTGGCTGACCGCGTGACGGGCGCCATGGCGGAAGACGATACCCAGCTCACCAAGTTCCATGGTTTTTACCAACAAGACGACCGCGATGTGCGCGAAGAGCGCGCCGAACAAAAGCTTGAGCCGCTCTTCAGCTTCATGCTGCGCGCCCGCGTCCCCGGCGGTATTGTCAGCCCTCAGCAGTGGTTGCAGGTCGACAGCTTGGCCGACAACTACACCCTGTATGGCTCACTGCGCCTGACCACGCGCAACACCTTTCAGTACCACGGCATGTTGAAACCCCACATCAAGCCCATCATCCAAGGCTTGGATGAGATCGGCCTGGATTCGTTGGCGGCCTGTGGCGATGTGAATCGCAACGTTACCTGCAACACCAACCCTGTGGCGTCGCACTTGCACGCCGAAGCCTACCAATTGGCGGTCGAGTTGTCGGAGCACTTGCTGCCCCAAACCAAGGCCTACGCTGAAATTTGGCTCGACGGTGAAAAACAGGATCTAGGTGAAGAAGAGCAAGAGCCGATTTACGGCCCCACCTATTTGCCACGTAAATTCAAAGCTGCGGTGGCGGTGCCGCCACACAACGACGTGGATATTTACACGAATTGTCTCGGCCTTATCGCCATTATTGAAGGCGAGGGCGACGACGCTAAGATCGTTGGTTACAACGTTACCGCCGGTGGCGGTATGGGTAGCACCCACGGCGATACCACCACCTACCCGCAATTGGCCAAAACGTTGGGGTTTGTGACTCCCGATCAAGCGATTAAAGCCGGCGAAGCCGTACTTAAGGCCCAGCGCGACCACGGCAACCGCGAGCAGCGTAAGCACGCCCGCTTGAAATACACCGTCGATCGCATGGGAGTAGAGGCCTTCCGCCAAGCGGTTGAAGCCCATGCCGGTTTCAGTTTCGCCCCTGCCCGAGAAGTAACATTTACCCACCAAGGCGACCGTCTAGGGTGGGTTGAAGGCTACGATGGCCGTTGGCACCTGACGCTGTTCATTGAGAACGGCCGCATTATCGACACCGATACCCGCCAGTTGAAAACCGGCTTGCGCGAGATCGCCAAGGTGCACAAGGGCGACTATCGCATGACCGCCAATCAAAACCTGATCATTGCCAATATTCCAGCGACAGAAAAGCAACGCATTGAGGGCATGGCCAAGCAATACGGCCTGTACCGCACCTTCCAAGAAGGCGGTGTGAGCGCCATTCGTGGCAATTCAATGGCCTGCGTGGCGCTGCCCACCTGTGCCCTAGCCATGGCGGAAGCCGAGCGCTACCTGCCAACACTGCTCGACAAGGTCGATGTGCTAGCGGTGAAGCACGGCATTGCCGACCAAGAAATCGTCTTGCGCATGACCGGTTGCCCCAATGGTTGCGCCCGTCCATTCGCTGCTGAAATCGCCTTTGTGGGCAAGGGCCCTGGTAAATACAACATGTATCTAGGCGCCGACGGCCTAGGGACTCGGTTGAACAAACGCTTCAAAGAAAACATAGGCGAAGACGAGATTTTGGCCACCCTAGACGAGCTATTTGCCCGCTTTGCAAACGAGCGCTTGGATCAAGAGCGCTTTGGTAACTATGTCGTGCGCGTGGGCATTATTGAACCCACCACCGACGGTATTAACTTTCATGCCTAAGGTAACGCTATGAGTACGAACATCGATCTAACACAAAGCCATAACATTCTGGCTGAGCTTACCGCCACAGAACGGGTGGCATGGGCGCTTGAGCACCTGCCAAAAAATGCCATTTTGAGTACCAGCTTTGGCATTCAATCCGCGGTATTGCTGCACATGGTGACCCAGGTGCGCCCCAATATTCCCGTGGTGTTTACCGACACCGGTTATCTGTTTGAAGAGACCTATCAATTCGCCGACGAGCTGACCGAGCGACTGCGATTAAATTTGCACGTGTTCAACGCCAACCTTTCCCCCGCTTGGCAAGAGACACGCTTTGGCAAATTGTGGGAATCCGGCATCGACGGCATGAAGCGCTACAACGAGCTGAATAAACTGCTCCCCATGCAACGCGCCATTGAAGAACTGGATTGTGCTGTATGGTTCAGTGGCATTCGCGCCGAGCAGTCAGACGTGCGCCAACGCAAACCGTTTATTGAGCACAGCACCCTCAACGGACGCACCCGTGCGCACTACAAGGTGTACCCCATTTTGGACTGGAGCAACCGCAAAGTGCACCAGTACCTTACCGAGTACGACCTTCCCTACCACCCGCTGTGGCACGAAGGCTATGTGTCATTGGGTGATAAACACAGCACCCGCAAATTAGAGTTGGGCATGAGCGAAGCCGACACACGCAACAACGGCTTGTTCCGTGAGTGCGGCCTGCACGAAGAAAACCAAGGGGGTTTTTAATGCAAACCCTACCCCTGTTTTTTAACCTGCAAGACAAGCGCGTTGTGGTGGTGGGCGGTGGTGCCGTGGCCACCCGCAAAGTGCAGTCTCTGTGCAAGGCCGGCGCACGCGTGACTGTGATCGCCAGCCACATAAGCGATGCCTTAAAGGCCGAGAAAGCACCGCAACTCAACTTGAATGAAACGCCTTATCGGCCGGCTTTAATAAAAAAGGCTTGGCTCGTGATTGCCGCCACCAATGATGCGCAGGTGAATCAACAGATCTACCTAGATTGCATCAGCGCCAACATTTGGGTCAATGTGGTCGACGTGCCGCACCTGTGCACCTTTACCTTCCCGGCCATTATCGATCGCAACCCGATTACCGTCGCGATTTCCTCTGGGGGCAAAGCCCCCGTGTTGGCACGTTTGTGGAAAGAGCGCTTAGAGGCCCTTATTCCTAACTGGACAGGAAAGCTCGCTGACGTGGCAGGCGAGTTTCGACGCCACGTGCAGGCAGCCTTACCCGATGTGATGAGCCGTCGCCATTATTGGGAACGTATTTTCCGTGGCCCTGCTATTGCCCATGCTGAGGCAGGCAATTGGCAAGGCGTACAAGACGAGTTGCAACGCCAACTCAACAGCGACCAAAGCGACGTGAACGCCAACGGCCAAGTGTATTTAGTGGGCGCTGGCCCAGGCGACCCAGACTTACTCACCATTAAAGCCCTTCGCACCATGCAGCTCGCCGACGTGATCGTGTACGACCAACTGGTTTCACCCGAGATCATGAGCCTGTGCCGCAAAGACGCCGACTACATTGCCGTGGGTAAAAAGGCCAGCAAGCACACCCTGCCACAGGATCAAATCAACCAGCTTCTTGTGACCCTAGCGCAGCAAGGCAAAGTGGTTTGCCGCCTCAAAGGGGGTGACCCCTACATTTTTGGGCGCGGCGGCGAAGAGGCCGAAACCCTAGTAGAAAACGGCATCGACTACCACGTGGTACCCGGCATTACAGCAGCGGCGGCGTGTTCAGCCAGTGCCGGCATTCCACTGACCCACCGAGACTTTGCCCAGAGCATTCAGTTCGTTACAGGCCACTGCAAAAACGACGACGGCATCGCCGGTGTCGATACCGAACAACCTGACTGGAAACGCATGGCGCAATCCAACCAAACCCTGGTGATTTACATGGGCGTGATTCGCAGCCAGATCATCAAAGCGCGACTCATGAAATATGGCCGTTCGGGCATGACCCCCGTGGCCATTATTGAAAACGGCACCCGCCCCAATCAGCGCGTGGTGACCGGCAAGCTACACGAACTGGATGCCATCGCCAAGCGCCATAACATCGGCTCACCCGCGCTGATTATCGTGGGCGAAGTGGTGAACTTGCATGAGAAGCTCAGCCAAGGGTTAGTGGACCAATGGCAAAGCCAACAGCGCCTAGCGAGCTAAAAAATTAACTGAACAGCGGCAGACACTGCCCACCAAAGAGGATAGAAACATGGCTTTACGTATTAACGATGTAGTACCCAACCTAGACCTAGTGACCGACCAAGGCAATTTTGCCCTGCACGACTTTATTGGCGACAACTGGACAATTTTGTTCAGCCACCCCAAAGACTTCACCCCCGTGTGCACCACCGAATTTGGCGCCGTTGCAAAACTCGCCGCCGAGTGGGAAAAGCGCGGCACCAAAGTCATCGGCTTGTCGGTTGACGGCGTAGACGAACACGTACAGTGGAAAGGCGACATTGAAAGTTTCTCAGGCGCCAAAGCAACCTTCCCCATTATTGCCGACATTGATTTGAACGTGTCTAAAGCACTCGACATGCTGCCCGCCGATGCCTACTTGCCCGACGGCCGCACCGCTGCCGACTCCGCCAGCGTGCGCGTAGTGTTCATCATCAGCCCAGACAAAAAGCTACAACTGTCGATGACCTACCCCATGTCGGTAGGCCGCAACTTTGCCGAAATTCTACGTGCCCTAGACGCCTTACAAGCTACCTACCAACAGCCGATTGCCACCCCCGCCAACTGGGTGCACGGCCAAGATGTGATTGTGGCGCTGTCGTTGAACAACGAACAGGCCAAAGAAAAATTCGGCGAGATCAACATTAGCTTGCCCTACCTGCGCACCACCCAACAGCCCAGCAAATGAGCTGAGTAAGGTGTTGAGACAAGGAGGCCTAGTGCCTCCTTTTTACCATTTGGTTGGCAAAAACTGAGTAAAATACATGGGCATTACAATATGGGTCTTTTCTAGTGGATCAGAGCCTTGTGTTCCAGTAAGTTTAAAGGTTTTAACCGGCGAGCACTTTTCTATATATGATGACAGTGACTTTGCCCGAGTACGTTTTCCGCTTTTAACCTCAACGGGTACGATGTGGTAAGGCCTGAGATTTATAGACACTTTTTATGGTAAAAATGTAATTATGACCATAAGAGGTAAATCATGGGTAAAGGAATCCGTTACTCTGACGAATTTAAGCAAGAAGCAGTTAATCAAGTCGCTATCCACGGCTATGCAGTGAATGATGTTGCAGAGCGCCTTGGCATTAGCAGCAAAACCTTGTACAGCTGGCTCAAGACCTTCACAAAGCCGACGAGCAAGCGCAAAGAAGAAGAGGATCTTCGAGCAGAAATTGCTCGATTAAAACGCGAACTCAAGCGAGCCCAGCAAGAGCGAAATATATTAAAGGAGGCCGCGGTGTTCTTTGCAAGCGAGTCAAAGAACGATACCAGTTCATAAAATCTCGCAGCAACACCTTTCCCGTGCAATTATTGTGTGATGCGCTCAATGTGCATCGCAGCGGCTATTATGCCTGGCTTCATGAGCCGTTAAGTGAAAGAGCGCAGGAAGATGCCAGTCTCTCTGGAAAAATAAAGCAGTGCTGGATAGAGAGTGGCGGCTACCATGGCTATCGTAACCTCTATCTGGATATGATTGATATCAAGAGCTACTGTGGTCGAGACCGAGTGTTAAGACTGATGAGACAAGAAGGCATAAAGGCTCGGCGCGGATACAAAGTGCCACGTGGCTATTATGGTGGCTCGCCAGATCATGTCGCAGATAACTTATTGAATCGTGAATTTAATGTGACGGAGCCCAATCAATGGTGGGTGACAGATATTACTTATATCAAAACGCACGAGGGCTTCTTATTTCTAGCTGTGGTTATGGATTTGTTCGCGAGAAACATTGTTGGCTGGTCAATGAGTGACCGTATGACAGAAGATCTCGCTATGAACGCTATAACTGCCGCGTATTGGCGAAGAAAACCAACGGACAAAGTGTATCTACACTCTGATCAAGGCTCACAATACTCAAGTCGCCAATTCAGAAAACTACTCAATGCATATAACATTGAGCCGAGCATGAGTCGGCGTGGCAACTGTCACGACAATGCAGTCGCCGAGAGCTTTTTTAGTAACTTAAAGAAAGAGCAAATCCGTCGTAAAATCTATCAAACCAGAGAAGCTGCGAGACAAGATGTATTTCATTACATCGAAATGATCTACAATCCCAAACGCCGCCATACGAGTAATAATCGGCTATCACCGATTGAGTATGAACGGCAGTATTTTAGGCAAATAGAAAGTGTCTAGAGAACTCAGGCCTTACCAATATATTGGCAAAGGGATTGCTGCATTCTAGACCGTACTCACTTATTACAAACGAGGTAACGGCTTTGATGCTGCTGTAATATCTATGCACAGATGACATCCTTAGCCCTTGATTAATCAACCAATCTCTAAATTTAGACGCGTCTAGAGTTGTATACTGATTAATCTTAAATATGCCAACTGCAGCTTTTAAATAGCTAACCGATAGCTTGGTTTGTTCAAAGAAGGCCTTACTTCTGTTTCTTCCTCTCAATCTATGATAGCTCAACAGTGCTTCGTCTATATTAGGTACATTTGGAAGTGGCTGCGGCCTATCGTTTTTAATCAATAGGTGTGCTGCAGGAATGTCCATTTGATTGATACGAAGTTTGAACCAATACTCGTCCAGTCTTAAAGATAGTGCTTTTGAAGCTATTGCGGCTTGATTTCTATACTTTGTCTTAAGACTTTGCACAATCCTTTGGGTCTTGTAATGGTGCTGTAAATCTTTCGGCACTGCCCTTGAGAAGTAATAACTACCATCTTTGAGAAACGTGTAGCGAGGGTGCTTAGGTGTCTTCGCCATTGTCTAGGTCTCCACAGAATGCAACTGTTAACAATTGATTTACATGGGGACTTGGGAGCTACAAATGTCCATGACGGCGAGATATGGGCCGAGAGTATCCTGGGGGAGGGTGCTAAGTTTTATATCTTGGTGGGAAGTTTCCGCCACGACAAAACGCAACCTTAGGATAGTGTGATTCAAATCAAAGTACGTTTCCAGCATGGGTCTACAATGCAAACATTGGAAGGAGGAACCTATGACTATCGAACACCATGACTTGTTGCACGAATTGCCAGAATACCACGATGCTATTCACGCCATGAAAATGAGCGATGCGCATTTTCGTCGTTTATTCGATGAGTATCATCATGTAACGAAAACGATCGAGGCAATGGAAAACGAAGCGCTTCCTGTCACTACCATGACCGAACAGGAAGCCAAGTTAAAACGCCTGCAGTTAAAGGATGAGTTGCTAGCCATGTTGCAAAGGCAAGCGGTATGAAACTTTCTGCCGAAGAAGTTGAAACAGCGCTCATTGAACTCAGAGCGGCCTTATTTCAGCGCTTAGCAGGTGTGCAGCACGAGCGACAAACGCCTCACTCGTCGCATTGGGAAGATCAAAGCCAAGAGCGTGAAGATGACGAAACATTGGATGCCATGGCGCAGGAAATTCGCCATGATATTTCGGTGGTAGGTCACGCCCTGCAGCGTTTGATTGACGGGCAGTACGGTGTCTGTGAGGGCTGCGGCGCCGATATTGACGAGCTCCGTATGGAGGCTATTCCGTTCGCGACCCGCTGTATTCAATGTGCGGTGGCGCAAGAACAGGCCCAATAATCGCTAGCGGAAAAGTGCCTTCCAAGAGAGGCTGACAAACGGCTCAGAGCGTTGTGTTTGTCAGCTCCTCGAGGCTTGAAGATAGCCTAGTGCAGGCCAAGTAGCTTTTCACCTTGTTCAAATATCACATCCACTGGGATATTGGCATCCTTGAGTCGAGCGAGGTCTTCCGCTAGTGGCGATCCCAGTTGGCCGCGCTCTTCGATCAAACGCTGTGCCGCGAGGCGATCACCATCGCCTTGAATGACTAACAATAAACGCGACAAGTGATTAACCGCTTCTTTCATCGCTGCCATATCGACCCGATAGGTGCCTGTATTGGCGTTGCGAACAAACGCACCTTCATCGATAAAATAATTGAATCGCACCATGTTGGCGACACCATGGGCGCTGGCGGCGCCAAAGCGAACCGAACGAAATACACTGGCCATGAATGTGACGTAGTAGTCTTCTAGCGCAGTGTCACCCAACTCGCCAGCGTCGTGCAGCTGGGTCACCATAAATAACCCCAGTACATCGGCTTTGCCCTCCTCGACCGACGAGGCGGTCTCTTGGAGTGCAGCGCTCACCGACTGGTCGGAGGAGATCACGTTTTTAATACCCAGACCATGGGCAACTTCGTGGAACATGGTATTGGTGAAGAAGGCGTCAAAGGTAATGTGTTGGCGCTGACTTGGGTCCACCAGATACTCTGCAATAGGCATCAAGATGTGGTCAAACTTAGCGCGCATAGCATTTTTGAGTTGTAGGCGGCGGGTGCCCTTGCGTTGTTGAAGACCTTCGTCGTTGGGTAGATTGATAGCGATGGTTTTGGAGCCTGCATTGGCATGGCCGGCGTAGAAAACGACGTCGTAGGCATTCAGCTGCGCCTGTTGTCCAACCGGGTCTTGTTTGTATTGCTCGGGTACAGGGAGGTCGCGCTGTAGTTGCGGTAAGTAGGCGACAAAGCGTTTCAACTTTTCAGACCACGCTTGGTCTTTGATCAGCACGTAGGACTCGTAGGCGGCGCGGTAGCCGAACAGGCCGTCTTCATAGGTTTCGATAGGGCCTACTACCATATCGACGGCATTGTCTTGCATGTCGAGCCAGAGACTGTCAGAGGTGAGGTATTCGTCACTCAGCAGCGCGTGGGCGCGCAAGCTCAGGTATTGCGAAAACATCGGGTCCTCAGCCAGTTCTGAGGCGTTGCGAAGATGCTCTGCGGCGCGTTGTAATGAGGGGCCGTAGGCTTGGTGATAGGGGGTCAACAGCAGCTCACCGTTGTCGCGTCGTGTCACAATACTATAAAGGCCTGCTTTGCCGGGTTCTGACCAAGCATTAAACTCGTCTTCGGTCATGTCGGCGGGGTAAAAACGTGCTCCGGCAGGTTTGGGGGGCGTGTCGCTAAGAAAGGGACGATTGTTGTCGAGACGATCCCAGGGGCCGTAGTTGATAACGGTGTATTGTTTAGCGTTGCTATCCTCGATGAAGGGGAGCAGGAAGTCCGCATTGCCATAGGACTGACGCCAAAAGAGCTGGTCCATGATGCGTGCCGCGGCGAACAGTTCTAGCAGCATTTTGTGTTGCTTGCTGCTCAAATGGTCGATATTGGCAGTCAACCTGACCGTTTTGTAAATGCTTGCAACACTGGGTGTTTCTACGGGGCGAAACTGCGGTGCTTGGGCATTCTGGTCAGAGGTTTCATTGCTGCAAGCCACCAGGCTAGCCACCAAAATCAAGCTCAGAGTCGGCATTCTAAAGCGCATAAAAAATCCTTATACGGCGTTTATGACATAAAAATAATAATTACTGCTTGCGCAAGGATACTAGGTTGCTATAATGCGCGCCACTTCCTGATCAAGCCATGTGCTTGTCTCAGTCGATGACGGTTGTGCCCGGGTGGCGGAATTGGTAGACGCAGGGGATTCAAAATCCCCCGCCTTCGGGTGTGAGAGTTCGAGTCTCTCCCCGGGCACCATAATCGACGTGTTATTTTCTTTTTATCCAAGCCTCTATATCGATACCGATTCGCAGAATAAAAACTGTGGCGTCGTTGATACCACTGTGCTTGGGTTGTTGTACAAACTGTAGACTAGGTTGCAGGCTTAAGACTGGATTGACCGAGAAGGCGTAGGTGGCCTCCCAGGTGGTCTCTGCACTGCCGCCGCTATCCTCGGAAAAGTTGGCATGAGCCACGCTAATGCCAGCGGTACCGCCCGCAATAGGATGAGTAAGTCCTGCCCCAGTATAGGTATCAACGCTGTTGAGCTGTGATCGCGCACTGCCGGTGCGCAGCCACCAGGCCCAACCTTCTTCATTGGGATGTTCGACGATTATATACTGGCCGTTGTTGCGACCGAGTGGTTGATGGCTATCGTCAAGAACGGGCTCTGTGTAGTGCCAAGCACCCAAGGTAGTGCGAAGGGTGTTGCTTGTGTGGGTGATTTCACTAGCTAGTAGTGCACCCTCGTGTCGACTTACGTGTATCGTGTTGCGCTTCGGGTGATCGGGGTCGCCCGGCACGGCATCAAACACACCCAGTTGCCAATCCCACTGTGGCGTGAGTTGCCAATGCAGACTAATGGCCAGTGAGGTTACGGGGAATATGGATGGCCCATTGTCACCTGACTGTGAAAAGTCTGGGCCGATGCCGTGGGAGGAGTTCAGAAAGAGTCCAGCAGTATCGATCGTGTCATACAAGCCATTCAGGTCGATGAGTCCAACTTGCCAGTGCCATTGGTCGTAGCGTTGCAAATACCAAAGTTCGTACAAGCGAATCATCTGGCCGTTGTCGATGTTGCTAGCGACTTGGCTGTCACCTACATGACTGTCTGAAAAAGTTTGGCTGTTGGTGGTTAGCAGGGTGCTCGACCACTCGCCGTCTGTTGTTTCGCCGGAAAACGATAACTCAAAATTATCCAGATAAACTGTGCCGCGCTTAATGCCACCATCGAGCACGCTAGCGACATCGCTTGTGTAATTGGCTGACCAATCGGCCTGGCTTGGCAGTGAAAAAAGTACCCACGCCAGCGCAGTGATTAGGTATTTCATGGGGCCTCCCCAACAACTTGGCGATATTCTACATCAACGGATACGGAATTGCTGAACTAGGTGCTGCAGTTGGCCCGCCATACTGGCGAGATTATTTGACGCGTCGGCGATATGGTCTGCACTCGTGGCATTGCCTTGGTTACTGTCATTGAGTTGTCCAACGCTGCGTTGCATGTTGTCGGCCACGGCATTTTGCTCCTCTGTCGCGGCCGCGATCATGTTGCTCATAGCATCAATTTGATTGACAGATTCGGCAATCACACCGAGCGAAGCCCCAGCTTGCGTGGCTTGTTCAACCACGGCATTGGTTCGCTCACGCGAGGCATCCATGGATTGCGCCGCTTGTCGCGCGCCAATTTGAAGCTGTTCAATGATGGCATTGATCTCTTGGGTAGAGTCTTGAGTGCGGCCGGCGAGCGTCCTCACTTCATCGGCAACGACGGCAAATCCTCGGCCTTGCTCACCGGCGCGCGCGGCTTCAATGGCGGCGTTTAGTGCTAGCAGGTTGGTTTGCTCGGCGATGCTCTTAATCACATCGAGAACGGTAGAAATGTTTTCGCTGTCTTCACCCACTTTACTGATCACCTTGGCGGTGCTATCGATTTGTACGGAAAGGTGGCGAATACCTTCCAGTGTTTGGTCTACCACTTGTTTGCCATGGTCGGTTTCGCTGCGGGTAGCGTTGGCCGCGGTGGCAGTGTCGGAGACATTGCGTGCTACTTCCATCACGGATTGCGTCATCTGCATCATGGCGGTAGCCATTTGGTCAGTTTCATGTTGCTGCTGTCGAATACGTTGGCTCGACTCAGTGGTTGAGGCAGACATTTGTTCACTGGTAGCACTTAATTGCGACGTGAGGTCAACGATTTGGCCAATCATAGTTTGTAGTTTTTCTTGCATGGTGTGCATGCTGTTGGCCAATTGGCCAAACTCATCATGACGATCGTGGGTCATATTACTGGTAAGGTCGCCTTCGGCGATTTTATTCATGTGATGAATTAAAGTCGGCAGTAGTTTTAAGCTACTGTTGACCGAGAAGAAGAGAATGCCCACCCCAATCAAGACCAATACTGAGCCAACAATCACCGACCACAGGGAGCTTCTCGATAGCGATTCTTGTGTCAAGGATGTTTGCTCGCTGGTGCGAATGATGCGCGCTAGCATTTTTTCAACATCGCCGGTGATAGCTTCGGCGACTTCGTCAAATTCCCCCATCATCGGGTTGCCGCCCTCTGGGCCGCGGTCGACATAGGCTTGTGCCATGCGTTTGCCTGTGCTGTAGAACGCGTCGAAGGTAGGGACCATGTCTCGGTAAGTTCTGGCGTGTTCTGGATCGTTGCGCGCCAGCCGGTCCGCAATATCGTAAAAGCGTTGTGCGTATTCCTCGGCGGTATCAAAGCCATCATTGAGGCCGTCTAGTCCGCGTGTGGCAGAAATGTCTTGTAGCCATTGTTGAACCTGGGCCACCGAGTATTTGAGTTCGTGGGCGTCATTGAGGTTGGGGAGGTGCTGTTCGGCCATGGCTTCAATGCTGGTGTTGGTGGCACGTGTGTTATAGAGGACTAATGAGCCCTGCAGTATCACCACGGTGGCGAGAATGAGGGAGAGAATTCTAAACCGTCCAATAAGGGTTTGTGCCAGCATGACATGTACTCCAGCGTTGTCGATGCAGACAGTGTCGGCGATGTGGCAAACAACTTAAGGTAACCACCACCATTTGAGTGCGATAAATGCTAACCCAGCGAGCAGCATAGTGGCGTAGACGTTGCGCGTTGTGCGCGCAGTGGCAATGGCCACCATACCTCCCCAAAGATAGGGGTTGGCTAGCTGCCATTGCATTTCACCGTGGTGAACTAACAGAATGGGTGCGGCAATAGCGCTGAGTACAGCGGGGCCACTGAAGCTAAGGGCGCGTCTAGCGAGCGGGCCTAGGCGTAATGGAAAATGCTTTTCAAGAAACAAGTAGCGCGTTGAAAAAGTGATGGCGGTAAGTGCCAGAATGGTCAGCATCATGCAGCATTCCCCCTGAAACTTTGTACCAGTACACCTGTCGCCATTCCCGCACAGGCCGCGACGATGAGACCGATTTGGCTGTCGGTGGTTGCCATGTAAATAGCGACCATGGCGGCGACAATGGCACTGGCAGTGGTCGCTAGGTCGCGCAGGCCAGGGACCACAAGCGCGATGAAAATCGCTGCAATGGCAAATTCAACGCCCAGCTCACTGAGATCTGGGACATATTGTCCACCGAGGATGCCAACCGCTGTCCAAAGATTCCAGGCGAAATAAAAACTACCACCGGCGCCTAGGGCGTACCAAAGTCGATAGCGACTCCGATAGGCGCGCCGGTCGCCCGACACGGCGAACAGTTCATCGGTGAGCAAAAAGCCCATCCCCAGTCGCCAGTGCAGGGGATGCTTAGCCATTCTATCTCGAAAGTGCAGCCCATATAAAAAATGCCGCGAGCTGATGACAAAGGCGCTAAATAAAACCGCTGACAAAGGCGTGTTTTGCGCCAGTAGTTCGATCGCCACGATTTGCACCGCGCCGCCAAATACAAACGCCGATATGGCCTGTGTTTCCCAGCCTGAGAAACCGCGCTGGACGGCGAGAGAGCCAAACAGAATGCCCCATGGTAATACCGCTAAACTCAGCGGAAGCATGTCGAGGGAACCGCGCCAAAGCGCCTGTGAGCGGTACTGTTTCATCATGGAGTGTGGCGGATAAAAATGACTAGCTTAAAGAGCTGAGCGCGCACGAGCAAGGAATGATTTCGAGCGCTGCTATATACCCAAAAAAATGGCCCCAACGTAGGGGCCAGAAACTGGGTGGATATACTATCCAGTGCTTTCAGATAGGAGAGGGAGATTAACCACTCTAGGATTGCATCCTATATGAACATAGATTGGGGCACTTTGATGGATATCAAGTTACGAGAGGTAAAAATATTGTTTAACGCCTTAATGAGAAGTGCTTTTTGTTCGCTTTTTTTAACACCAAGTGTTGACACATAAGGGGTGGGTCACTAATATACGCGTCCTCTCTTCAGCACCCGTAGCTCAGCTGGATAGAGCAACTGGCTACGAACCAGTAGGTCGGGCGTTCGAATCGCTCCGGGTGCGCCATTTAATAAAAAAGCCCTTGTCGAAAGACAAGGGCTTTTTTATTAAATGTGATTCATCCTCAGCGACCTGAACCAATACCCGTTCGACCAATCGTAGGAACGATTGGTACCGCCGAAGGCGCCGCAAAGCGGTCAGGCGCATGGATGCGCCTGAGTATATCGCGAGGATAATTCTGCTTGTCGAAAGACAAGGGCTTTTTTATTAAATGTGATTAGCTCTTTTTATAAACGGGCGTGTCAGACTTCCTGTCTGAGCACGCCCTGTCGCTTGTTCAACTGGCGCAAAATGTCATTTTGCTTGTTTCACTTCGCTCGCGCTCCGCGGGCTTCGCATCCTGCGCAGCA
>JBEAQQ010000122.1:0-8606 GCA_041163785.1 Pseudomonadota bacterium | reverse complement strand
GCAAAGAGGCGCTTTTGCGTTGGTGCTCAAAACATATCGAGACACTTAAAAGGCACCAACTGATAGGCACAGGCACGAGCGCCGGTCTCATCAGTCAGCGTATCGGTCTTCCAGTGAAAGCTCTGATAAGCGGCCCAATGGGCGGCGACCAACAACTCGGCGGCTTAATAGCCGAACAAAAAGTTCACACCTTGGTCTTTTTTTGGGATCCACTGGAACCCACTCCCCACGACCCCGATGTGAAGGCCCTACTTCGATTAGCCTCTGTCTGGAATATCCCCGTGGCCAATAATGAAGCAACGGCAGATATGCTCGTTTCGTCCTCCTACTTCAATATTGAAATGGATTGGGAAGTCCCTGACTATCAAGCCTATATCGCCGGAAGGCAGCAAGGCTGAGTCCTGCCCGTGGGCCGCGAACGCGAAGCGCTCGTGACAGAACTCATACGTGACGATTGTTTTGCAATATCACCCACAAGAACAGCAAAATTTGTGGGTCGCGAACGCGAAGCGCTCGTGACAAAAACCTTCATTTGCGCCAATAAAAAACCGCCGCTAGAGACGTTTCTACAGCACCCTGCACAGGATAAAACCATACTTCTACCCATGCATTCGTATGCAAGCTATTGTGCTTAAACTCCCCGCTGTCATAATCAATCTTCCTTGGAGTGAGCACAGGCGTTCGTCATCCTTTTCGCCTATACAATTATAATCTGCACACCGGCCGCTCCTAAGTTTTCTTAAAAGAGTGAATGATTTATGCCAGTTAACAAAAAGCAAAACCCTGTGGCCAAGCAGATTAAAGCACGTATTGAGCACCACCTAACATACACCTTAGGTGACCTCGCGGACCACGGTAAGTCGAACACCCAACACGCCTGGTGGGAAGCCGTCAGCATGGCGGTTAACGATGTTATTTTCCCCATGCTGACTGAAACTCAAGCGCGTCACCGCCAGGAAGATGTACGTCGCGTATACTATCTCTCTCTTGAATATTTAATGGGTCGCCTGCTGACTAACAACCTCACCAACCTCGATCTATACGACGTGGTGGACGAAGCCGTGAGCAACCTTGGCCACAGTTTGGCCGACCTGTGTGAAGTCGCCCCCGATATGGCACTGGGTAACGGCGGTCTCGGCCGATTAGCTGCCTGCTTTATCGACTCGCTTGCCACATTGGATTATCCCGCTATTGGATACGGCATTCACTACGAGCATGGCCTTTTCAAACAGGAAATTGTTAACGGCCGTCAGATTGAACGCCCCGATGTATGGCGCGAATTTGGCAACCCATGGGAAATTTGTCGCCCCCAGTTCACCCAAGAAGTCGGCGTATACGGCCACGTTGAATCCCTCACCGATGAAAATGGCAAAGAATCGCGCGTTTGGAAACCCGCGTCAGACCTCGTAGGTGTACCTTGGGACGTTCCAATCGTTGGCTACAAAAGTGCAACAGCCAACATCCTTCGCCTGTGGGAATGCCGCGTACGAGACCACTTTGACTGGGACCGTTTTACCGCAGGTGACTACCATGAAGCCCATCGCGCTCGCGTGTTGGCAGAAACCGTTTCAAAAGTACTCTACCCCGCCGACGAAACACCCCAAGGCAAAGAACTGCGCTTCATCCAACAGTATTTCTTCTGCGCCTGCTCTATCAAGGATATTATCCGTCGCTATTTAGAGTCACACAGCGACTGGTCGGCCTTCGCCGATAAAGCCGCCATCCAGCTCAACGACACCCACCCCACTATTGCAGTGCTCGAGATGATGCGCGCCTTGACTGACGACCATGGCCTTGCCTGGGACGACGCTTGGGCGCTGTGCCAAAAGGTTTTCTCTTACACCAACCACACCCTTCTGCCCGAGGCCTTAGAAACCTGGGCTGTGAGTATGTTTGAGCGTGTCGTACCGCGCCACCTAGAGATCCTCTATCGCATCAATGAAGAGTTTTTAAACAACCTCGTCGACAAAAAATGGCCTGGCGATGTTGAGATGCGTGCACGTCTATCGTTAATTCGCGAGGACGGCGAGCGCGCTGTGCGCATGGCCCACCTCTGCGTGCTAGCCTCTCACAAAGTTAACGGTGTGGCGCAAATCCACTCCGACCTTGTGAAGAGCGACCTCTTCCCTGAATTTGATGCACTGTGGCCCAACAAGCTCACCAATGTCACCAATGGCATCACGCCTCGCCGCTGGTTGAAGGCAAGCAACCCAGAACTATCGGCGCTGTTGAACAGCAAAGTGAAAGGCGACTGGGCACGCGATTTGGATTTGTTGCAAGGTGTGGCTAAGTTTGCGGATGACGCTGCCTTCCAAAAGACATTCATGCAAATTAAGCGCGACAACAAAGTCAAACTCGCCGACTATATCCGCAGCGAGCTAAACGTTGAGGTCAGCCCCGACGCCATTTTTGATGTTCAAATTAAACGTCTGCACGAATACAAACGCCAGCATCTTAACCTGCTGCATATACTGTCGCTCTATCGCCGCCTGCTCAACAATCCCAACGACGATATGCACCCGCGCGTATTCATCTTCGGTGCCAAAGCGGCGCCCAGCTACCACTTCGCTAAAGACATTATCTACGCGATCAACAAGGTGGGTGAACGTGTGAATAACGACCCCCGCATTGGTGGCAAACTTAAGGTTGTCTTCCTGCCAAACTACCGCGTGAGCTTAGCGGAGAAAATCATTCCTGCGGCGGATGTGTCAGAGCAGATATCGACCGCGGGTAAGGAAGCGTCTGGTACAGGCAACATGAAACTTGCCCTGAATGGCGCGGTGACCATTGGCACCCTCGATGGCGCCAACATTGAAATCGCCGAAGAAGTCGGTGACGACAATATCTTTATTTTCGGCAACACCGTTGACGAAGTAAAAGCCCTAGACGCCAATGGCTACCAGCCAAAAGCCTTTTATGACAGCAATGCAGATATTCGCGCCATTCTCGACTGGTTAGAAGGCGACTTCTTCACGCCAGGTAACCCGGGGGAGCTAGCGTCCATCAAACACAACTTGCTAGGCAGTGATGCCTACAAAGTTTTGGCCGATTTCGAAAGCTATAAAGAGGCGCACAATCGCTTAGATGCGGCTTACAAAGACAGCGCGCGCTGGGCGAAGATGGCGATTCTCAATACCGCCAAAATGGGCAAGTTTAACTCTGACCGCTCGATTGAAGACTACGTTGCCAACATCTGGCACCTAACGCCATCGAAATAAACGAGATAGCACCATGAAAATCACCCAAGAAATCCAACAGATTTTAGATGCCACCCACACCAACCCATTTGGTTTTTTAGGGGTGCATCAAGAAGGCACATCCGATGTGTTTGTCGTTCGCACATTCCAACCCGGTGCGATTGACGTACTGTTGATACTTGACGGTGAAGAGCTGCCGATGGACCAATCGGGTTCATCGGGCTTTTTTAGCTTTAAAACACGCAGTAAAAAAGCGTTTAGCTATCATTTTAAAGTCGTTTATCCCGGTGCCGTGCTAATCAAACAAGATCCCTACCGGTTCCAACAGGTGCTGGGCGATGTGGATATTCATTTGTTAAACGAGGGTACACACCGCAAATTATACGATGTACTAGGTGCCCATCAACGTGAGATCGACGGCGTTCAAGGCATTGCTTTCAGTGTTTGGGCGCCCAATGCATCACGCGTATCCGTGGTGGGTGACTTTAACGACTGGGATGGCCGACGCCACTCCATGCGTCGTTTGGGCTACAGCGGCTTTTGGGATATCTTTATTCCAGACATCCCCGCGCGCACCAAATACAAGTTCGAAATTAAAGACCACGCCGGTAATTTGCTACCACTTAAGGCCGACCCCGTAGGATCACAAGCCGAACTGAGACCACATAATGCCTCAGTAATTGACGCTGAAAACCCCTACCGCTGGCAGGATGCCGAGTGGATGTCTGGTCGCGCGGACAAGTCGGCGCGCAATGCGCCGATGTCGATCTACGAGGTACATTTGGGCTCATGGCGTCGCAGCGACAACGGTGACTTTTTAAATTATCGCGACATTGCCGAGCAATTGATCCCCTATGTGAAATCACTGGGCTTTACCCACATTCAGCTCATGCCCGTCAGCGAGTACCCCTTCGACGGCTCATGGGGCTACCAACCGGTAGGCATGTTTGCCCCCACGTCGCGCTTTGGTAATAGTGACGACTTTAAATGCTTTGTCGACCGCTGCCACCAAGAGGACATCGGTTTGTTGATCGACTGGGTGCCGGGACACTTCCCCTCTGACGCCCATGGCCTATCACGCTTTGACGGTTCGTGCTTATACGAACACATGGACCCACGCGAGGGCTACCACCCTGATTGGAATACCTTTATCTATAATTTTGGCCGCACCGAAGTCGCCAACTTCCTGCGCGCCTCGGCGAGCGTGTGGCTCGATCGCTACCATGTCGATGGTATTCGCGTCGATGCGGTGGCCTCTATGCTTTACCGCAACTACTCACGCAAAGAAGGCGAATGGATACCCAACAAGTTTGGCGGCCACGAAAATCTTGAGGCTGTGGATTTCCTTCGCGGTTTCAATGAAGAACTTTACGCCGACTTCCCAGGCGCCTTCTCTGTCGCCGAGGAATCCACGGCTTGGCCCGGGGTCTCTCGCCCTACCGATATGGGCGGGCTTGGCTTTGGCTACAAGTGGAACATGGGCTGGATGAACGACACGCTGGAGTACATGAAGCGCGACCCCATCCACCGTTCGCACCATCACAACGAAATCAGCTTTGGTCTAGTGTACGCCTTCGACGAAAATTTCGTACTCCCCTTGAGTCACGATGAGGTCGTCCACGGTAAGGGCTCTATTTTGTCACGTATGCCAGGTGATACTTGGCAACAATTTGCCAACCTACGCGCCTATTATGGCTTTATGTGGACCCACCCCGGCAAAAAGCTGCTGTTCATGGGCAGTGAATTTGCGCAGGGTAAGGAGTGGAACTATGAGTCCGAGCTCGATTGGGGCCTGCTAAACATCGATTGGCACCATGGCGTGCAGTCCTTGATTCGCGACCTTAATCGTATTTATCGCGACGTTCCTGCGTTGCACCAACGCGACTGCGAACACAGTGGTTTTGAGTGGATCGATCACGAAAATGCTGCGCAGTCAGTTTTCAGTTACGTGCGCCGCGGCGAAGAAGGTAGCAAACCAGTACTTGTGGTAGTTAACTTTACACCGACGACCTATGAAGGCTTCCGCTTGGGCGTGCCAGAATCTGGCCACTACCGAGAAATCCTCAATAGCGATGCCGCCATTTACGGTGGCAGCAACCAAGGCAACGTCAACGGTGCACACAGCGAGGATGTCCCCTGCAACCATCGGGCACAATCCATTGTGATCACCGTACCGCCACTCTCGACGACGGTATTTGAACTTAACTAATGTACAGCATACTGCCCGGCAAAACATATCCCTTAGGTGCCTCCTTTGATGGTGCCGGGACTAATTTTGCCGTGTTTTCCTGCCACGCCACCGCCATAGAAGTATGCCTATTCGATGCCAGCGGCGCTGAGGAAATGCAGCGCTTGCGCCTACCCGTGTATGAAAACGACATCTGGTGCGGCTATATCCCCGGTGTCACACCCGGCATGCTTTACGGTTTGCGCGCCCATGGGGCCTACTCACCCCACGAAGGGCTGCGTTTCAACCCTCATAAATTGCTACTCGACCCCTACGCGCGGGAGCTGTCTAGTCCGCTGCACTTCCATCCCAGCCAGTTGGCGTATTGCAACTCAACGCAACACGATTGTGACTTGATGATGGATACGACGGACAGCGCGCCAACCATGCCCAAATGTATCGTCACCTTGGAACCCGAAGACGCCGACGAGGAACGCCCCAACATCCCTCTCAGCGACACGATTTTTTATGAAATGCATGCGCGCGGATTCAGTCAACAAAACCCCGCCGTCAACGACGATAAGCGTGGCAGCTATCTCGGCTTAGCCGACCCTGCGAGTATTCAGCACATTAAATCCCTCGGCGTCACCAGCGTGGAGCTCCTGCCCGTTCACGCGTCCTGTGCAGAACCTTTTTTAGCCGAGCAAGGGCGGCCCAACTACTGGGGCTACAATAGCTATCACTTCTTTGCTTTGCAGCCGCGCTACGCGCAAATGCAGGCGTTCAAGGAGTTGCGCCAAGTTGTGCAAACAATGCACAAAGCGGGACTCGAGGTGATCATAGACGTTGTCTACAACCACACGGCAGAAGGCAACCATTTAGGGCCGACGTATTCTTTTAAGGGGCTAGATAACGCCAGTTACTATCACCTGATGGAAGGCGACAAGCGTTTTTATGCCAATCACACGGGCTGCGGCAACTCGGTGAACTTGACCCACCCGCGCGTGTTGCAATTTGTGATGGATAGTCTGCGCTATTTGGTACAAAAGGTTGGCGTCGATGGCTTCCGTTTTGATTTAGCTACCACCCTAGGCCGTAATCAGCAGCATTATTTTACTGCTCAACACGCCTTCTTTGCCGCCGTGACACAAGACCCCGTTCTGGCAAAAGTGAAGATGATTGCCGAGCCTTGGGACATTGGTTACAACGGCTACCAAGTGGGTAATTTCCCCAATGGGTGGCACGAGTGGAACGACAAATTCCGCGACACTGTGCGGCGTTTTTGGCTGACCAACGACGCTATGGCACCCGAGTTTGCCCGCCGCATGCACGGTTCGAGCGATGTTTTTGAGAGGCCGGGCCGAACAGCTTATACCAGCGTGAATTTCATCAGTGCTCACGACGGATTTACCTTGAAAGACCTCGTCAGCTACAACGAGCGCCACAACTTTGCCAACGGCGAGGACAATCGCGACGGCCATGGGGCCAACTTTAGCTATAACCACGGCGTAGAAGGCCCAACCAACAATCCTGCCATCAAGCAAATACGCTTGCGGCAACAAAAAAACATGCTGGCCTCCCTGCTCTTATCGCAAGGTATTCCTATGCTGCTGGCAGGCGATGAGTTTGGCAACAGCCAGTCAGGCAATAACAACGCCTACTGCCAAGACAATGAAATTTCTTGGCTTAACTGGCAGGACATCGATGCGGACGCTCGGGAACTACAGGATTTTACAGCGGAACTGATTAGACTGAGGCGCTTGCACCCACTGCTCAATCGCCCTCGCTACCAGCACGGCAGCCATATATCCCCCCTCACCGGCCTACCTGATATCAGCTGGCTGAATAGCGACGGTAGCAACATGACCCAAGAGACCTGGCAGCGTGAGGACCTGAAATGCTTTGGCATGCTGCTAGCCGCTACAGGGGAGAACCACGAGGTTCGCTCCTATCATAGTAGCTGCAGTATCGATGACGCCCTGTTATTTATTTTTAACGCCGGCAACGAGGCGATGAGGTTTCAACTCCCTACGCTGAACGGCGTATGGCAGAAAATCCTAGACACCGGGGAGCGTCTTGACGACGGCTCCTCAATTCACCACCAAAAACCCTTAAAACTACAAGGCAAAAGCTTTGTGGTGCTAAGTTACATACACAAGGCCAGCGCGCCTGAAGAGAACCATTAAGATCATGAGCCAATTGCAAAGACTCGCCGAAGAAATCGGCTTTCACAACAGCTATGTCAACTGTTTTGGCCACAACGTCACACCGCAGGATGACGCCCTTGCCGCCTTAGTGAGCGCCATGGGATACGACATCTCTAACGACGAGGTTTTGCGCCAACAAGCCGACCTTGTTGCACATAGCGACTGGCGGCGTCTCACGAAAAGTTGTGAAATCCTCCACGCCGAAGACGCGCAATACAAAATAGCCATTACTCTGCCGGTGTGGATCGATCGCTTTAACATTGAACTGACGTGCGAAGATGGCAGCCAACACAGCCAGATGAATATCGTGGCAGACATGCTTCCCTGTGTAGAAAGCGCCGCAATCGACGGCCAAGAGTTCAAGCGCTATCAATTTGAATTGCCCCACCTTGCTGAAGGTTACCATCACTTGACCGTCACAGCGGGGGATCAAACATCACAAACCCACGTGATTGTCGCGCCACCGACATGCGTTAATCCTGCAGATATCGCTCCCAAGACCTGGGGCATCGCCGTTCAGCTCTATTCACTCAAATCTGCCAACAACTGGGGGCTGGGTGATTTCAGCGATCTGCGTGAGTTTGTCATTCAAGCCGCCGCCAAGGGCGCAGGCTCGATCGGCCTAAATCCCTTACACCCGCTCTTCCCCGGAAACCCTGCTCACCGCAGCCCGTACTCGCCGACAAGCCGTAGCTTTCTTAACACCATGTACATTGATGTCACGGCTGTACCCGGTTATGCCAGCTGCTTAGAGGCGCAAGCGATCGTAGCCAGCGAAGAGTTCCAAACCTTACTCGCACGCGTGCGCAGCGAAGATTTTATCGACTACGGAACCGTCGGCTACCTTAAATACAAGGTGCTGCGTGTACTATTCAATGATTTCGATCGCGACGATACCGCACAGGCCAAAAGCTTCCATCAATTCCGCGCTGAACGCGGCGAAGAACTAGAAAATCTTGCCTGTTATGATGCGCTATATGAATACTTCCGCGAGCGCGACAGCCACGCCTATGGTTGGACCTTCTGGCCCGAGGC